>DFBP01000138.1:0-7939 GCA_002366685.1 Rhodobacterales bacterium UBA3077
TGCAAGGCAAATCAGCCCGTCAGAGTGGTTTTTCAGGTGCGCCAAGGTGATATGCGGCGCGGCATTTCCACATTCCAGATAGAGCGCAGAATTGAGTTTGAGCAGGTTCAACCAACCCGCCTCGTTTTGTGCCAGCAATACAATGGCGCGGGGTTCAGGGGACTTCTCGCCGGGTTGCGATGCGACTTCATAAGCCAAATCAAACTGGCAGGCGATGATCGGCTGAATTCCAGCACCGCTGGCGAACTCTGAAAATTCGAGCGCGCCAAACATATTGTTGGTATCGCTTAGCGCCACCGCTGGCATGTCGTCCGCCTTGCACATATCCGGCAGCTTTTTGGCAATAATCGCGCCTTCAAGTAGGGAATAGGCGGAGTGAACACGCAGGTGGATGAATCGGGGGTCAAGGCTCATCGGTGGATAGTATCAGGTGAATCGGCAGGGGGCGATTATTGATTTCAAATTTGTCAAAATATTTGGATGTGATTATTATATTTGCCGATGGAAAAATGATAAAGTAATAATTTCAATGACATAAGCGGAATTTAGAGAAAATAAAAAATATTTTCGAAATAATTGCAATATGCCAAAGTCGCGCTAAACTAAAGCTATGTGCTTAAGTGCTAAAGCCAGCTTGGGAGGGCTGGGCTTGGACGCGCAACTCATCAGGCATTCTCCGCTCTGCAAAAAATACGCGGAAACTTTCTAGATACTCGATCAAGTGGTGGTAATTTGCCAAAATGGCGGATTAATGCTTGCGCGTTGCTGGCATCTTGGTCAGAATTTGTTAAATTTGACTGATAGGTAGAATAATGGGAAAGCTTACAACACATGTGCTCGACACAGCCCTCGGTCAGCCGGCTGCGGGCTTGCGGATAGAACTTTATCGTGACGGTGACCGGTTGCGCGATGTCGTGACAAATAGTGACGGGCGAGTTGATGCGCCTCTGCTGGAAGGGGACGATTTCCAGAACGGCAGCTATGAGCTGGTTTTTCATGCTGGAGACTATCTGGCAGCCAGTGGGCAGGATTTGCCTGATCCAAAGTTTCTGGACGAAATTCCGCTGCGGTTTGGCATCAGCGAAGACAAGCATTACCACGTGCCGCTTTTGCTTTCGGCATATAGTTATTCGACCTATAGAGGGAGCTGAAATGGCGCATATTTCCTTTATTCTGAATGGCGAGGTTATCGAGCTTGGCAAAGCCAACCCCTCGGTCACGCTTCTTGACTACCTCCGGCTCGAACGCGGGTTGGCTGGTACTAAAGAAGGGTGCAACGAGGGCGATTGCGGTGCCTGCACGGTTTCTGTTGCCTCCATGGAAAACGGCTCGCTGGTGCATCGGGCCGTGAATTCCTGCATCCTTTTGTTGGGCCAAATGCAGGGGAAATCTGTCACCACCGTTGAGGATTTGGGCGGCAATCACCCCGTGCAAACGGCGATGGTGGACCATCATGGCTCGCAGTGCGGGTTTTGCACCCCGGGAATTGTTATGTCGCTCGCGGCGGCTCACCAAGAGGGGCGGCAGGATCATCGCGATGTTTTGGCGGGCAACCTGTGTCGCTGCACCGGGTATGCGCCGATTCTACGGGCCGCCGAGGCGGTGGCTGAACAACCGGTGCCCGCCGCGAAGTTTGATGAAAGGGCCGCTTTGGAAAGCCTGGTAGATTCCGGCTTTACCGATGTGGATGCCTTTGCTGAATGGTATGCCCAAAACCCCGACGCGGTGTTGGTTGGCGGGGCTACCGAAGTGGGCTTGGTGCTGACCAAAGAGCTGAAGCAACCCAGGAAGTTTGCTTTCTTAAACCGGATCGAGGCACTTCGGGAAATCACCCATGAGGATGGCGGAACTAGAATTGGTTCGGGGGTATTGCTGGCAAGGCTACGTGGCGCGATGGTCGGGAAATACCCGCAATTTGCCGAGATGCTGCGCCGGTTCGGTTCGGTGCAGGTCCGAAACTCGGCCACGATTGGCGGAAATATCGCGAATGGTTCGCCTATTGCCGACTCTCCTCCTGCACTCATTGCACTGGGCGCGAGTATAACCCTCCGCAAAGGGGCGGAACGGCGTGAAATCTTGCTGGAGGACTTCTATCTAAGCTATGGGGTACAAGACCGCGCCGAGGGAGAATTTGTCGAGAGCATATTTATACCCGAGCAGGAAGACACGCTCGGTGTCTACAAAATTTCCAAACGCTTTGATCAAGATATTTCAGCGCTCTGCGGGGCTTTTAATATTGTGGTGAATGATGGATCGGTGGCTTCGGCGCGTATAGCCTTTGGCGGCATGGCGGCAACGCCGAAACGCGCAAAAGCGGTTGAGTCTGCGTTGACTGGTGCGCCGTGGAATGAGGAAACAATCAAGACTGCTCAATCCGCCTTCGCCGAAGATTACACGCCATTGTCAGACCAGCGCGGCAGCGCGGCCTACCGCCTGACCCTCGCGCAAAATTTGCTGACGCGGTATTTTTTGGAGCATTCCGGCCAAGATCGGGTGCGTGTAGTGGGAGCGGTATCATGAGTGTTGCAAAATCAATTCCCCACGATAGCGGCCCTGCGCATGTGAGCGGTAGCGCGCGTTATGTGGATGATTATCCGCTTCCTGAAAATGCCGTGCATCTGGCCTTTGGCCTATCCGAAAAAGCCCATGCGGATTTTACATTGGACCTCACGGCAGTTTGGGCCGCGACCGGTGTGATTGACGTGATTGTGGCCGACCAATTGCCGGGGGTCAATGATGTGTCCCCTTCGGTTCACGACGAGCCGCTGCTGGCGGACGGAACTGTGCACTACCTTGGTCAGCCGGTTTTCCTGGTGGTGGCGGATAGCCACCTGAACGCCCGCCGTGCCGCGCGGTTGGGGAAGGTGGAATACAGCGAGAAAGACCCGCTGGTCACGATCGACCAAGCTGTCGAGGCAGATAGCAAATTCGGAGACCCGGTAACCTACGCTATAGGCGATGCGGATACCGCGATGTCGGAAGCGCCGCTCACGGTTTCGGGCCAAATGGAAGTGGGCGGGCAGGAGCATTTTTACCTTGAGGGTCAGGCGGCCTATGCGCTCCCCGAAGAGGGTGATGTTCGGGTTGTCTCTTCCACCCAGCACCCGACCGAAATTCAACACAAAGTGGCGGAAGCGCTAAACATCCCCTTCCACGCCGTGCGGGTGGAGACCCGCCGCATGGGCGGTGGCTTTGGCGGCAAGGAATCTCAAGGCAACGCGCTGGCGGTCAGTTGTGCTGTGGTGGCCCAAAAGCTCAATCGCCCGGCCAAAATGCGCTATGATCGCGACGACGACATGATCATCACCGGAAAACGCCATGATTTGCGGATCAAATATCAGGCCGGATTTGGGCTGGATGGCAAACTGCACTCTGTGGTCTTTGAACATTTCTTCCGGTGTGGCTGGGCGCTCGATCTTTCCCATGCGGTGGCTGACCGTGCGATGCTGCACGCTGACAATGCCTATCACTTGCCAAACGCGCGAATTCTTTCGCACCGGCTTCGGACCAACACGCAGAGCGCGACGGCGTATCGCGGCTTCGGCGGCCCGCAAGGCATTATCGGGATAGAGCGGGTAATCGAGCATATTGCCGATGAACTCGGGATGGACCCGCTCGACGTGCGTATGGCAAATTTCTACCGTTCAACAGGTGATCTGACACCCTATCACATGGAGATAGAGGACAGTATTTCCAGCGAGTTGGTGGCGCAACTGGCCGAAAGCTCGGATTACGAAAAACGGCGTGCTGAAATCGCGACTTTCAATGCCGGTTCTCCGATTGTGAAGCGTGGCATTTCGCTAGTGCCGGTCAAATTCGGTATATCATTTACTCTGACTTTCCTAAACCAAGCTGGTGCTTTGGTGCATGTCTATGCGGATGGCTCGGTGCAGCTCAATCATGGTGGCACTGAAATGGGCCAGGGGTTGAACACAAAGGTGGCGCAGGTTGCGGCAGAGGTGTTTGGCCTGGATGTTTCCGCAATAAAAATTACCGCAACCGATACCGGTAAGGTGCCCAACACCTCGGCCACCGCCGCGAGCGCGGGGGCTGATCTGAACGGAATGGCCTGCAAAGACGCCTGTGAAAAGATCAAATTGCGGCTGATTGAGTTTGCGAAGGCCAAATGGGGTGGCGATGTGATCTTTGCCGCAGGCCGTGTGAGCGTTGGCGAGAAGGTTGTGAGTTTTGGTGAACTGGCCGCCGCCGCCTATCAGGCGCGGATCTCGCTCTCATCAACCGGATTTTATAAAACGCCTAAAGTTAAGTGGGACCGTATTGAAGGCAAGGGCCGCCCCTTCCTCTATTTTGCTTATGGCGCGGCTGTGAGCGAGGTGGAAATTGACAGCCTGACCGGCGAAAACCGGATACTTCGGACCGATATTTTGCACGATGTCGGGAATTCGCTTAACCCCGCGCTGGACATCGGGCAGATCGAAGGTGCTTTTGTGCAGGGGGCGGGCTGGCTCACCATTGAGGAGCTCCGCTGGGCCGATGACGGGCGGTTACAGACCGCCGCACCGGCAACCTATAAAATTCCGTGCGCCTCTGATATTCCCGATGTGCTCAATGTGGCACTATGGGACGGGGCGAACCTCGAAAAGACAATCTATCGGTCCAAAGCGGTGGGCGAGCCACCTTTTGTGCATGGCATGTCGGTGTTTTTTGCGCTGACCCAGGCTGTGGCGGCGGCTGGGGGAAACCCATATTTTGACGCGCCTGCAACGGCAGAGCGCGTGTTAATGGCACTATCTGAATAATGGGCATTGATCTCGGAAATCTAGAACAGGCGGTGGCGGTGCAGGGCGCGGTTGTTCGTGTGCTTGTGCTAAAGGTTCATGGTTCAGCACCGCGCGAAGCAGGCGCTTCAATGATTGTCTGGGAAGGTGGGCAGGACGGCACCATTGGCGGCGGTACGCTGGAATGGGATGCAGCTGCCGAGGCGCGAGAAATGCTTGCCCTCGGCCCGTGGGCCCGAAAACAGCGGGACATCGCGCTTGGCCCCGAGTTGGGCCAATGCTGTGGCGGGCGAGTTGAGCTCTTGTTTGAGCGCTATACCTTTGCCGAGATCGCCGAAATCAACCGAGGCGCTTCAGGGTTCGTGCGCCCAAAGACTGACGGGGTTGGCCCCGAGCAAACTCCAAAGGCACAAGGTGAGGCTGTTGTTGAAGCGTTCAGCGATGCGGCTCTGCCTGTGTACCTTTATGGTGCCGGTCATGTGGGGCGGGAACTGGTACGGGTTTTGCCCGTTTCCGATTTTGCGATCACATGGGTTGATGTCGCGGAGGCGCGCTTTCCGGAGAACCTGTTTGGAGCGGTCAAGGCGGTTCATTCCAATCCCGCAGCAGCCGTTTCTACCGCGCCCGACAACGCTTATCATTTTGTAATGACTCATTCGCACAGTCATGATCTGGAGATTTGTAATCACGTTCTTTCAAGGCCATTTGGCCATTTGGGATTGATTGGGTCAGCCACAAAAAAAGCACGGTTTCTCAAGCGTCTGGCTGAATTGGGCCATGATACCGCTTGGGCGCGCCTTCAGTGCCCGATCGGGGATAGAAGCCTCGGAAAGACTCCGCAAGCCATTGCGATAGGGGTTGCGCATTGGTTGATGCGCCGTAAGATCGAATTAAGAGAGCCAAAGGGAGAGGGCCTGATATGACAGCTTTACTGGAGATTCAGAATCTATCCAAAAGTTACCCGGGCGTGAAGGCAAATGACGATATTTCATTTGCTATCCAGCCTGGAGAAATCCACGCTCTTCTGGGCGAAAACGGGGCCGGAAAATCGACGCTTGTGAAGATGATTTACGGGCTGGTGAAGCCCGACGAAGGCTCGATGGTGCTGCAAGGGCAGAGTTTTGCGCCCGCCAAGCCGGTGGTGGCGCGAAATTCTGGCGTGTCTATGGTGTTTCAGCATTTCTCGCTGTTCGAGGCGCTGACCGTTGCCGAGAATATTACGCTGGGCATGGACGATGCGCCAAACCGCAAGGAGCTTTCCGACAAAATTCGCAAGGTTAGCGAGGAATATGGCCTGCCGTTAGACCCCGATCGCTTGATCGGCGATATGTCGGTGGGAGAGCGGCAAAGGGTCGAGATTATTCGCTGCCTGCTGCAAAACCCGCGCTTGCTGATCATGGATGAGCCCACTTCGGTTTTGACCCCGCAAGAAGTTGAAATCCTGTTTGGTACGTTGCGGCAGCTTTCGGCTGACGGCGTGGCTATTCTTTATATCTCGCACAAGCTCGACGAAATTCTGGCGCTGTGTGATCACGCCACAATATTGCGAATGGGTAAAGTGGTAGATACCTGCACACCCAAAGAAGAAACCGCAAAGTCGCTGGCCGAGATGATGATCGGCGGTGAGTTGGAAATCCACGCGGCTACAGAGTTTAACCCGGGCGCTGAAGTGCTTGCGGTTTCAGGTTTGAGCCTACCTTCGAATGACCCGTTCGGGGTCAGCCTTCGGGACGTGTCTTTCAGTCTTCGCAGAGGCGAGATTCTGGGGATTGGCGGCGTTGCGGGTAACGGACAGGAAGAAGTATTGGCGGCGCTTTCGGGTGAGGAAAAGGTGGCCGCCGGGATGGTAACGCTCGACGGTGCGGCGATCGGCCAAATGGGCCCGAATGAGCGGCGGATATTGGGCTTGTTGACCGCACCGGAGGAGCGGCTCGGCCATGCCGCGGCCCCCATGATGAGCCTTAGCCAAAACGCATTTCTGACCGGACGAATCCGCAAGAAACTGGCCCCTCGCAAAGTGATCAACAATAGCAAGACCAACACATTTGCCCGCGATATTGTCGAAGGCTTTGACGTGAGAACGCCGGGCATTCACGTGGCAGCCAAGGCGCTCTCGGGCGGGAACCTGCAAAAATTTGTCATTGGCCGCGAAGTGTTGCAAAGCCCCGAAGTGCTGGTGGTAAACCAACCCACCTGGGGGGTGGATGCCGCAGCCGCGGCCTCAATCCGCCAAGCCTTGCGGCAACTGGCGGCCAAAGGCGCGGCGGTGATTGTTATTTCGCAGGACCTTGATGAACTTATGGAAATGTCAGATACCTTCGCGGTGCTCTCGGAGGGCCGTTTGAGCAAACCACAACCTGCCGAAGGGCTGACGATCGAGGAAATCGGTCTGATGATGGGCGGCGATCTGGAGGGAACACATCATGCTGAGGCTTGAGCAAAGACCGACACCTTCAAAATCCATGCTGTACCTGACGCCGGTCATGGCGGTTTTGGCGACGATGGTCGTGGGGGGGATGCTGTTTGCAGCGCTCGGGATCAACCCGATTGAAGCGATTTACCTTCTGTTCATCGACCCGTTTGTCGATAGCTACAACCTCTCGCAGCTTTTTGTGAAGGCTTCCCCGCTTATCCTGATCGCCTTGGGGCTCTCTATTGGTTTTAGAGCGGGTGTCTGGAATATCGGCGCAGAGGGGCAATTCATTATCGGTGCGATTGCCGGTGGCGGTGTCGGGCTTGCGCTTTGGGGTTCCGAAGGCTGGTGGATATTGCCGCTTATGGCGGTTGCGGCCGCGCTGGGCGGCGCGCTTTGGGCGATGATCCCGGCGGTGCTCAAGATCAAATTTAACGCAAATGAGATCCTTGTATCGTTGATGCTGGTTTATGTGGCTGAAAATTTGCTTGCGCAAATGGTGCAAGGTTTGCTGCGCGATCCGAGCGGGTTTAACTTTCCTGAAAGCCGCAACCTTGGTCGTAACGATGCAACGTCTTTGCCTGATGTAATCCCTGCACTCGGGATAGACGGAGGCGGGCTGGTCTCGCTAATTTTGCTCGCCGCCGCGTTTTTTCTACTTCAAAAGCACGCGCTTGGATTTCAGATAAAACTTACCGGGGAATCTCCGCGCGCGGCGCGGTTTGCCGGTGTAAATCCTTCGATCATAATTGCCATTTGCCTTGGTATCTCGGGCGCGGCGGCAGGG
>DFBP01000138.1:8041-12480 GCA_002366685.1 Rhodobacterales bacterium UBA3077
GGCACCTACATTGGGGGGGAAAACGCGCAGTTCATCCTGAAGCTGCCTGCCGCTGCGGTCACGGTGTTTCAAGGCATGATGCTGTTTTTCCTGCTTGGCTTCGAGATATTGATTAACTACCGAATTAAATCAGTACGGAGGGCCGTGTAATGGATTTCTCATCTCTTGATCCGGTTGCAATGATGGTTCTGCTAATTGGGGCAGCCACCCCGATCTTACTGGCAGCCATTGGCGAGTTGGTGGTTGAAAAAGCAGGTGTTCTCAATCTCGGTGTGGAAGGCATGATGATTATCGGTGCGGTCACCGGCTTTATCGCGGCGACAACAACCGGCAGCCCGATGCTCGGATTGCTGGCAGCGGCGCTCGGGGGCGCGGCAGTGTCTATGTTGTTTGCTTTTCTAACGCAGTATTTGCTCTCCAGTCAGGTGGCGACAGGCTTGGCGCTCACCCTGTTTGGCCTTGGTCTCGCGGCCCTGATGGGCACCAGCTACAACGGTATAAAACCGCCACGGATGGCGCGGTTGGAGGTGGAAGGCGTGAGTGATATTCCGGTAGTGGGCGAGTTATTCTTCTCCCACGATCCGGTGATTTATTTCTCGCTCTTTTTGGTGTTTGCCGTTTGGTATTTCCTGAACCGGACGCGTTCGGGGCTGGTGCTGCGGGCCTGTGGCGAAAACCACGATGCCGCCCACTCGCTTGGCTACAATGTGCAATTGATCCGTTTCGGAGCTATCATGTTTGGCGGCGCCTGTGCCGGCCTTGGCGGTGCCTATGTAAGCCTGGTGCGCGTACCCCAGTGGACGGAGGGCATGACCGCCGGTGTGGGTTGGATCGCGCTGGCGATTGTCGTATTTGCGGCGTGGAAGCCTTGGCGGGTGATTTTGGGGGCCTATATGTTTGGCGGCATCACGATTTTGCAACTTAGCCTGCAAGCACTGGGTGTCTCCATTTCGGGGGCCTATCTTTCTATGACACCATATATTGTAACCATCGTCGTTTTGGTTATTATGTCGGCTGACCGGAAAAGGGCCAGCCTGAATGCGCCCGCCTGTCTGGGCACATCTTTTCATGCTTCGCATTAGGCGGGGCCACACAATTCAACGGAGGTTTGAAATGAAATTTACCAAAACACTGGCGGCTGCGGCGGCCATGGGCTTTGCNNNCGAGCCTGTAAAAGCGGGCTTTATCTATGTGGGTCCGGTCGGGGACCTTGGCTGGTCTTACGAGCATGATCAGGGCCGCCTTGAGGTCGAAGAGCATTTTGGCGATGCGGTTGAAACCTCTTTCGTCGAAAGTGTGCCTGAAGGGGCCGATGCCGAACGGGTAATGACCCAGATGGCGCGGTCCGGAGTTGATATCATCTTCACGACTTCGTTTGGCTATATGGACCCAACTTTGAACGTGGCTGAAAACTTCCCTGACGTGGTGTTTGAGCACGCGACCGGCTACAAACGCGCGGACAATGTTTCGACCTATTCGGCACGTTTCTATGAAGGCCGCCATGTGATCGGCCTGATCGCCGGTTCGATGACTGAAACCAATCAGGTTGGTTATATTGCTTCCTTCCCGATTCCTGAAGTTGTGCGCGGCATCAATGCGGCCTATCTGGCTGCCAAGTCGGTTAACCCTGATGTAGAGTTCAAGGTTGTATGGGTTTACACTTGGTTTGATCCGGGCAAAGAGGCTGACGCGGCCAATGCTCTGATCGAGCAAGGCGTAGACGTGATCATGCAGCACACTGACTCGCCAGCTGCCATGACAATCGCCGAAGAAAAAGGCGTGATGGCCTTTGGTCAAGCGTCTGACATGATGGCCTTCGGCCCAACAGCCCGCCTGTCTTCGATCATCGACAACTGGGGGCCATATTATGTTGCCCGCGTTCAGGCTGTCATGGATGGCACATGGGAAAGCACCGACACATGGGACGGTATTGCCCCGGGTATGGTTGAGATCGGCGCGTTTTCTGACCGCATTCCGGCAGATGTTCAGGCATTGGCACAAGCTGCGTCAGATGCGATTGCTGCCGGTGATCTGCATCCCTTCACTGGACCGATCAACAAGCAGGATGGTTCCGCTTGGCTGGCAGCCGGTGAAACCGCTGATGACGGCACGCTGGCTGGCATGAACTTCTATGTAGAAGGCATTAGCGGCGATTTGCCTAACTAAGGCAAAAAGAAATCAGAATTTAAGGCTCGCGCTATTGGCGCGGGCCTTTTTTTGTGAGGTTGTCCAACTGGAATGCGCTCACTTTAGCGACTGTTTAACTGCTTTCAAGCTGGCTGCAAGTTGACAATTTGCGCGTCAATAATTTGCCGGATATTGGCGATCGGCAGGTCGGCCTCCTCCCCGGCGCGATGGATGAGGACAAGCCTTCGGGTCTCTTGCGGGTCGCAGAACGGAACGACATTCAAGTGCATCTCCAATGGCGGTGCCAGAAACCTCTGGGGTACAATCGAAACCCCAAAACCCTCGCGGACCATCTTTTCAATGGCATCCAGCGAGTCGACCTCCATAATCTCTTTGACCCTAATGCCGCGGGATTGCAGACGGGCCGAAACCTGATGCCCCATCCAGGTCATGTTTTCGAAGGCAATAAAGGGATGATTTCGGAGAAGCGATTCATCTGATTGGGCCGGAATGTGCCTGGGCGCAATGACATAAAGTGGTTCAATTACGAGCTCCTGAACCTGCAATTCCGGAAGCGCGGTTATGGGCGCTGTCAGAATCGCAAAATCAAGGTCCAAATTAAGCACCTGCATGGCCAGCGTGCCCGATAGTGCCGACTTGACTTTAATCCGGATACCCGGTTGCCGCTTTTGCAGCTCCCGCAAAACCACGGGCAGCATATGCTGGGTTTCTGTAGGAACAACACCAAAAGATATCTGGTCCTTGTGCTGCAATCCGGAGCCGACCAAACGCACCCTTTCAATCATCTTAATAGCTTTTTGCGCGGCCACTGCGGTGGCTTTGCCGGTGGCCGTCAATGTGGCTGGGCGGGTTGAGCGGTCAAACAAAACCTGCCCGAATTCTTCTTCAAGGGTTCGGATTTGCAAAGAAATTGCCGAATGACTCAGCGAGACCTTGTCCGCCGCTGCGGAAAAGCTATTGTTTTCTAGAACTGCGGCGAGGGATTTGAGTTGCTGTAAATTCATATTCGACTCCTTCGTTTTGCAAGAATATCTAACACTAACCTCAGAATAAGTCTCTTTTTTTCTGGAAAACTGTCTTTATCCTGCCTTTAGGAAAGGGAATCAATAATGCCCGATAAAATAGCCACCGGCCCGCTTGCGGGGATTAAAGTTCTTGATATGTCGCGCATTCTGGCGGGGCCAAGCAGCACGCAGCTATTGGGTGACTATGGCGCTGATGTCATCAAGATCGAACGCCCGGGCGTGGGGGATGATACACGCAAATGGGGCCCCCCTTATGTGAAGGATTCTGAAGGAAACGATTCATCCGAGAGCGCATATTATTTGGCTGCCAACCGCAACAAACGCTCGGTGGGTGTTGACCTTTCAACACCGGAAGGGGCGGCGCTGATTAAACAACTGGCGGCCAAAGCGGATGTTTTGGTCGAAAACTACAAGCTGGGCGGGCTCAAAAAATATGGGCTGGATTACGAGGCGATCAAGGCGGTGAACCCTTCGATCATTTATTGCTCGATTACTGGTTTTGGCCAAACCGGCCCCAATGCCCACTTGCCGGGTTATGACCTGATGGCACAAGGCTATGGCGGTATCATGAGCCTGACGGGAGAGCCGGACGGAACCCCGATGAAGGTGGGTGTGGGGATTGCCGACGTGATGTGCGGCATGTATGCCGCCAGTGCGGTACTGGCCGCCTTGCGGCACAGGGACCAAACCGGCGAGGGGCAATATATTGATGTGGCGTTGGTGGATAGCCAAATCGCGTGGTTGATCAACGAAGGCACCAATTATCTGCAATCGGGCGAGGTGCCCCGGCGGCGCGGCAACCAGCACCCGAATATTGTGCCCTATCAGGCCTTTGCCGCCAAAGATGGCCACCTGCTTGTGGCGGTCGGTAATGACAGCCAGTTTAAGCGGTTTTGCGATGTGATTGGCACACCCGCCTTGGCTGAAGATCCGGCATTTGCGACCAATAGAGCGCGGATCACAAACCGTGAGGCGCTGCTCCCGCAAATCGAAATGCAGATGGCCCGGATGGGCAAGCAAGAATTGCTGGATGCCATGAAGTCCAACAATGTGCCTTGCGGCGAGATCAACAACCTTGAAGAGGTCTTTGACTCTCCGCAAGTAGCGGCGCGTGGCATGCGGGTGAAAATGGATCATCCCCACAGCGAAATTGAACTTATCGGTAATCCGGTCAAGTTTTCAAAAACACCGGTGAGCTACCGGAAGGCACCGCCGCTTTGCGGTGCGGATACAGATGAAGTGATTGAGGATTGGCTCGGAGAGCCG
>DFBP01000138.1:12572-21064 GCA_002366685.1 Rhodobacterales bacterium UBA3077
ATGACAATTCCCAAGGCCCATGGCGGGCTCGGGTTGAGTTACATGGATGTTGTGCTGGTTGTTGAAGCGATTGCGCGCGTCTGCGGGGTGACGGCGAGAATTGTCGTCGAGGGAAATATGGGCGCGATTGGCGCGATATGTGCATATGGCACCGAGGTCCAGATCAGGCGTATTGCGCCGCTGATTTTGGCCGGTGATAAACCGGCGATTTGCATCACCGAACCGGGTTCGGGTTCGGCGGCGACATCGATGACGACGACGGCTGTCAAAAAGGGTGATAAATATGTGCTCAACGGCATAAAGCACTGGATCACCGGTGGCGGCGTTTCCAAGGCGCATTTGATTTTTGCGCAGGTTGAAGAAAACGGAGAGCGGCTTGGCATAGGCGGGTTTATTGCGGTGCGCGGCGAGGATGAAGGCCTCAAGATCGGCACCCGCGAGCCCGCGATGGGGCTGCGCGGCATCCCTGAAACCGAAGTGATTTTCGAAAACATGGAGATTGACGCCAGCATGGCTCTGATCCCGCCGGGCGGCATAAGGCGCGGCTTTGCCGGGCTGATGAACGCTTATAATGGCCAGCGCGTTGGTGCGGGAACGGTGGCGCTGGGCGTGGCGCAAGGGGCCTATGAACAGGCGCTTGATTTTGTCAAAACCCGCGCGCAGTTTGGCCGCCCGATTGCCGAATTCCAAGGGTTGCAATGGATGCTGGCGGATATGAATGTCTCGCTGGATGCCGCGCGGACTATGCTGTGGCGGGCAGCCGTCAGTGCGCAACATACGGATAGCGGGTTTCCTGATCCGATGATGGCCGCGCAAGCCAAGCTCCTTGCATCTGAAACGGCCGTGAAAGTCAGCAATGATGCGCTGCAAATGCACGGCGCAGCGGGTTATTCGCGCAACCTGCCGCTGGAGCGGATGGTGCGGGATGCGCGCATGTTTACCATTGGCGGCGGCACCGCGCAGATGCTCCGCAACCTGATCGCCGGCAAAGTGCTGGAGATGAAACTACCGCAAACACGAGATGGATACATAAAATGACAACGGCCGCACAGATAATAGCTCAGAAACTCCATGAAGCTGGGTGCCGCCACGCTTTTGGCATGCCCGGCGGCGAGGTCTTGTTGGTCATGCAGGCGCTGGATGAGGTCGGAATCGAATTCACCCTCTGCAAGCATGAAAACAATGCTGGGTATCTGGCCGAAGGCACCTACCATGCCACTGGCGCCCCTGGCATATTGCTCACCACTATTGGGCCGGGTCTGGCCAACGGCCTGAACTCTGTCGCGAATGCTTTTCAGGAGCAGGTGCCGCTTATTGTGCTTTCGGGTTGCATCGGGCGCGGTGAGGCCGAGAGCTTTACCCACCAAGTGCTCGATCAAAGTGCCCTTATGGCACCGATCACCAAAGCGCAGTTTCAGGTGGCAAAAGGGTCTGCTCAGCAGATCATCGAAAAGGCGCTGAATATCGCGCGGGCAGACCCGCCGGGGCCGGTACATGTGGATGTCCCGCATGATCTGGCAGGCAGCGAAGTTGCAGTGATCAAGCGCGCGTTGCTCAAACCCGAACCGGCGGCTTGGCCCGAAGGAAACTCGCTGGAATCGGCGCGTACTATGCTGGCGCAGGCCAGAAAGCCGGTCATTCTTGCGGGTTTGGGAGCGGTGCATCATAAAGCTGGCGAGGCAATTCTAGCGCTCGCAGAAGCGGGCGAGATTCCGGTTTTAACCACCTACAAAGCTAAAGGCATTATTGACGAAAACCACCCGCTTTGTCTCGGAGGGCACGGGCTTTCACCGATGTCCGACACCGTGGTTTTGCCGCTCTTGAAGGGGTCTGACTGCATTATACTCGCGGGGTATGATCCGATCGAAATGCGCAATGGCTGGGTGGAACCGTGGGATGCAGCCAAGGCGATTGACATTCTACATGCTGACATTCCGCATGGAATGCACGGCGCTGCGGTGCGTTTTGTGGGTGATGTGGCGCAAGGGGTTGCGGCGCTACAAAACGCGGCATCAATCAAAACCGGCGGGGCGCCCGAGGCGCGGGCGGCATTGGAAAAAATGTTTGCTATGCGCGATAACTGGGGACCGCATCAGGTTTTCTCGTCGGTGTTATCCACAATGCCTGAAAATACGGTCGCAACCGCAGATAGTGGCGCTCACCGCATTCTGTTAAGCCAGATGTGGCGCTGCAAAGCCCCGCAAACTTTGCTGCAATCCACCTGTTTTTGCACCATGGGGATCGCGCTGCCACTGGCCATGGGCTATGCCAAAGCGGCAGGGCCTAACGGCCCGCGCGTTGTGGCTTTTGTGGGCGATGCCGGGTTCGAAATGGTGATAGGTGAATTGGCCACTTTGCGGGATATGGGAATCAACCTGACAATCATTGTGCTTATTGATGAATCTTTATCCCTAATTGATCTCAAGCAATCACGATCAAATCTGCCGCAATTGGGGGTTAACTTTGGCGCAACTGACATTGTGCGCGTTGTCGAGGCCTATGGTGGCACTTCGGAGTGGATTTCTGACAAAGAACAGTTGATAAGTGCGACAAGTTGTGCATTCTTGCGCGATGGGTTTAGTGTACTTGCATGCCAGATTGATAAATCTGAATATGCTGGGGCATTTTGAACCCGCAAGAATATGGGGCGGATGTTAAGCCATCGCAGCCGTTCCTGAAGTCGG
This sequence comes from Rhodobacterales bacterium UBA3077, assembly GCA_002366685.1. GTDB lineage: Bacteria > Pseudomonadota > Alphaproteobacteria > Rhodobacterales > Rhodobacteraceae > UBA3077. Next base: position 15,257 of record DFBP01000138.1, read on the forward strand.
TATTCCGGCCCAGTTTAGGTGGTAAATGAAACTATCCCGGAGGATAACATGAAACTCAATTCTTTAGCGATTGCGATGACCGTAGCAGGTGCCTTTGCAGGCGCGGCCTCGGCTCAGCAGCAATTTGTCTCGATAGGTACTGGCGGTGTAACCGGCGTTTATTACCCAACAGGTGGCGCGATCTGCCGCTTGGTAAACAAAGACCGCGCTGACCACGGCATTCGCTGCTCGGTTGAATCAACCGGTGGCTCGATCTACAATATTAACACCATCCGTGCTGGCGAGCTGGAATTCGGTGTAGCCCAGTCTGACTGGCAGTATCACGCCTATCACGGTACATCGAAATTCGAAGAGCAGGGCCCTTTTGAAGACCTGCGCGCTGTGTTCTCGGTTCACGCAGAGCCTGTGACCATTCTGGCGCGTCGCGATGCTGGCATCAACAACATCACCGACATTCCGGGCAAGCGTTTTAACATTGGCAACCCGGGCTCCGGTACACTGGGCACTTGGGAAGTGATTGAAGAAGCCATGGGCTGGGAGCGCAGTGATCTGGCGCTGGCCGCTCAGATGAAATCTTCCGAAACCGCTGGCGCTTTGTGCGACAACTCAATTGACGGCTACTTCTGGCTGGTGGGCCACCCATCGGGCCTGACTCAAGAAACTGTTGCCTCGTGCGATGCGGTGATCGTTCCGGCAGTTGCACCTGAAATCACAGCGCTGGTTGAAGCCAACCCCTACTATCGTATGGCGACCATTCCTGGCGGCATGTATCCGGGCAACCCTGACGACATCCAGACCTTTGGTGTTGGCGCGACCTTCGTGACATCGGCAAGTGTTTCTGACGAAGCCGTTTACACCGTTGCGATGGCTGTTTTGGGTAACCTCGACGACTTCCGCAAACTGCACCCTGCATTTGCGAACCTGAAAGCCGAAGAGATGATCCGTGACAGCCTTTCGGCGCCGCTGCATCCTGGTGCGATCCGCGCCTACCAAGAACTGGGCCTGATGGATTAATCCGGCACTAAAACATCGGGCGGGAGCACAAGCTCCCGCCCTTTTTATTAAAAGCTTATTAATAAGAATAAACCGGAGAATCCGGGACCTGGGAGGGAATTCATGGCCGAGAACGAGAAAGAAGGGGTGTCGGAACAAGCCGATATCGATTCATTTGCCGATCTGGATGTTGGCGCGCGTAACCCGCAAAACTGGCAAGGTAAGTTCATTACTGCCATAGCGCTGACATGGGCGTTTTTGCAGGTTTATAACGCCTCTCCTTTGCCGGGAATTCTGGCAACAACCACTGGAATTAATGCGCTTTATGTCCCGTCGGATGTGTCTCGGGTGATCCACCTCGCATTTGGCCTGACAATGGCCACTGTCGCGTTTCCGCTCCTCAAAAAGTCCCCGCGTGATTACATTCCGTGGTATGACTGGGTGTTGATTGTCGCCGGTATTGTCGCGACGATGTATCTTATTTTTAATGCAGGAGCCATTGCGGACCGCGCTGGCCTGCCGACCATATTCGACAAAACCGCCTCTGCTGTCGGGATTGTTATCGTGCTGGTCGCCACCTTCCGCGCTCTTGGCTTGCCAATGGTTGTCGTGGCCTCGGCTTTCCTACTCTACGTTTTCTTCGGCGATGCCGAGTTCTGGCCCGATGCGATGCAGTGGAAAGGGGCCAGCTTTGGTAAAGCCATGTGGCACTTCTGGATGCAGACCGAAGGTGTGTTTGGCCTCGCACTCGGCGTGTCGGCCTCGATGGTGTTCCTGTTTGTGCTCTTCGGCTCTTTGCTGGAAAAAGCCGGCGCTGGTAACTACTTTATCAAACTGGCGTTTGCCATGATGGGTCACATGAAAGGCGGGCCTGCCAAGGCAGCGGTTGTGGCGTCGGCAGCGACCGGCTTGATTTCGGGTTCCTCAATCGCCAACACAGTGACCACCGGTACATTCACGATTCCGCTGATGAAGCGGGTTGGGTTCTCGGCTGAAAAAGCAGGGGCGGTTGAGGTGGCATCCTCGACCAACGGCCAGCTAACACCACCGGTGATGGGGGCTGCGGCCTTCCTGATGGTGGAGTATGTGGGCATTTCCTATCTGGAAGTTGTGAAAAATGCCTTCCTGCCTGCGATTATCTCCTATATCGCGCTGGTTTACATTGTGCACCTGGAGGCCGCGAAAATGGGCCTTGAGGGCCTGCCGCGCCCAGGTGAAAAGAAAACGGTTGCGCAGCGTATGATGGGCCTTGTGCTCGGGGTTGCTGTATTCTGCGGGCTTAGCCTAGCGGTTTATTACGGATTGGGTTGGATCAAACCGCTGCTTGGCGAGTATTCGCTCGTTGGTATGATGGCGCTCTTCTTTGTCGCTTATCTGGCCCTGTTGAAATGGGCTGCCGGATACCCTGATCTTGAGGTCGATGATCCGAATGCTCCGTTTATAGAGCTTCCGATGCCGGGGCCGATCGCCAAAACCGGTGCTTACTTTATTTTGCCCGTAGTTGTGCTGATCTGGAACCTGATGATTGAGCGCTTGTCGCCGGGCCTCTCGGCCTTCTGGGCGACCTTTGCGATGATCTTTGTGATGCTCACCCAGCACCCGCTGAAAGCGATGCTGCGTGGCGAAGGGTTATCAGATTGGGTGCGGGGCTGGAAAGAGTTCCTTGACGGTATGATTGCCGGCTCACGCAACATGATCGGCATCGCCGTGGCAACAGGTACCGCTGGTATTATTGTTGGCACTGTATCGTTGACCGGCGCACACCAAGTCATTGGCGAGTTGATCGAAACTATCTCGGGCGGCTCTTTGCTCCTGATGCTGATCTTTGTAGCATTGTTCAGCCTTGTGCTGGGCATGGGCCTGCCGACCACGGCAACCTATATCGTAATTACCTCGCTGATGGCGCCGGTGATTATCGAGGTTGGGGCGCAGTCGGGGCTGATTGTGCCGTTGATTGCGGTGCACATGTTTGTGTTCTACTTCGGGATTTTGGCGGATGATACACCGCCGGTGGGGCTTGCGGCCTTTGCCGCGGCTGCGATCTCCAAAGGGGACCCGATCAAAACCGGTATTATCGGTTTTAGCTACGATGTGCGGACCGCGATCCTGCCGTTCCTGTTTATCTTCAACACCGAGTTGTTGTTGATCGACGTGACTCCGGGGAAGGCGGTATTTGTGTTCATTGTCGCGACAATCGCAATGCTGCTCTTTGCGGCGGCTACACAGAGCTGGTTTATAACCCGCAGCAAAATATGGGAAAACGTAGCGCTGTTGCTGATTGCTTTCACCTTGTTCAGGCCGGGCTTCTGGCTGGATATGTATGCCGCTCCATATGTGGATACAGCCCCCGGCGAGATTAGCCGCTTGGCCACCGAAGCGCCGGATGACGCGGTGCTGAGGGTCCGGATGTCGGGTGAAAACCCCAACACCTTCAAGATGGTCGAAATGACGGTTGAATTGCCGCTTGGCGCGCAGGCAGATGGTGACGGTGCCACAAGGCTGGAACGCAATGCCGGTATCGCTTTTGCCGAAAATGATGAAGGCTGGATCGTCGATAACGTTGTGTTTGGCGGCTATGCGCAGGAAAGATCTATCGACTTCGACTGGAAAGTCATCAAGGTCGAAGTGGATGCCGACCGCCCGTGGAAAGAACTGTTCTATATTCCGGCACTCTTGCTGCTGGCGCTGATATGGTTCTTGCAAAAAGGCCGCGCGCGTAAACTTGAAGAACAAATGGCCTAGGAGGGCTGGTTATGTATAAAAAAATATTTGTGCCAATCGATCTTAATCAGCCCAGTTCGTGGGAGATTGCGCTGCCAAAGGCGATCGAAATCGCCAAAGCGGAAGGTTCCAAGCTGATCCTGTTTACTGTTGTGCCTGATTTCGGAATGGCGATGGTGGGGTCGTTTTTCCCGAAAGACTATGCCGAAAAAGCGATGGAGCATGCAGAATATGAATTGACTGCTGTTGCGCGCAACTATGTGCCGGCTGATCTAGATTGCACCTGCTATGTACGCCACGGGACGATCTACAAGCGGATCATAAAATCGGCGGAAGAACTCGGCGCTGACTTGATCGTGCTGGCCTCACACCGGCCGGGAACCAAAGATTATCTGTTGGGGCCAAACGCTGCGCGCGTTGTTCGCCACGCAAAACAATCTGTTTTTGTGGTGCGCGGCTAAGGCTATGAAACCAATGATAATCGCCGCGCCTAACGGGGCGCGGCGCGGGAAGGCCGACCACCCGAACCTGCCGGTTTCAATTGAGGAGATCGCTGCAGAAGCAGCGGCCTGCCAAGAAGCTGGTGCGGCTGTGTTGCACTTGCATGTGCGCGATAGCAACGGTCTGCATAGTCTGGATGCCGGTCTGTATCGCGCGGCAACCGAGGCGATTGCCAAAAGCGCCCCTGGGATGTTGGTGCAGATTACAACAGAGGCCGCAGGGCTTTTTGAACTGGATGCCCAGATCGCTTGTGTTGAAACGGTGATGCCAAAAGCGGTGAGCGTTGCGTGGCGAGAGTTTGTGCCGGAGGAGAATGCAACCGCGCGGCGCTTTTACGACTGGGCTGCTGGGCACGGGATTCACGTCCAGCATATATTATATTCGCCCGAGGATATTGCTCGGTTTAACGCTTTTGGATTGGAAGATCAGAGCGTTTTGCTGGTGCTCGGCAAGTATCGGGGCGTGGACGCCAAGGTGGCTGATTTGCCAGCTTATGTTGCCGCGCTTGGTGACGTGCATGACTGGAGCGTATGTGCGTTTGGTCCGCAGGAGCATGCCGTTGTTATGGCGGGAATCGCGGCTGGCGGGCACGCGCGGGTCGGGTTTGAAAATAACCTGTGGATGGAAGATGGCGCACTGGCATCTGGCACTTCGGCACTGGTAGGGCAGATCAAACAAGCGGTAGCAACCGCTGATGAAGTGCGCGCATATTGGAAAATTAGCTGAGGAAAATCAGATGGCTAACCATGTTTTTCACCGCCAACCGGCCTTAATGCCAACCGCCAAAAGCGGGGACGGATGCTATATTGTTGATGCTGCGGGCAAGCGCTATTTTGATGCCGGTGGCGCTGCGGTTTCATGCCTTGGGCATAGTGATACGCATGTGAGCGAGGCGATCAAAGCGCAGGTCGACAAGATTTCTTTTGCCCATTCTGGCTTCTTTACCAGCGATCCTGCCGAGGCATTGGCAGATAAACTGGTCGAACACGCGCCGGAGGGGATTGAGCGGGTTTATCTTGTGTCAGGCGGTTCCGAGGCTGTGGAAGCGGCGATCAAGCTGGCGCGGCAGTATTTTGTGGAAAAAGGCGAGCCCGAGCGTGGCCATATTATTGCCCGTAAGCAGAGCTATCACGGCAATACTCTTGGCGCGCTGAGCGCGGGCGGGAATGAGTGGCGGCGCGGACAGTTTGCGCCACTACTGCTGAATATGACTCATATAAGCCCTTGTTATGAATACCGTTTGCGTGGTGACGCAGAAAGTGCCGAGGCCTATGGGCAGCGGACTGCCAATGAGCTTGAAACGGAAATTTTGCGGGTTGGTCCCGCAAAAGTAATGGCCTTTATTGCCGAGCCCGTAGTAGGGGCGACTCTGGGTGCGGTGCCCGCTGTAGCGGGTTATTTTGCGCGTATCAGAGAGATTTGCGACCAATACGGCGTGCTGCTCATTTTGGATGAAGTCATGTGCGGCATGGGGCGCACCGGCGCGCTTTTTGCCTGTACACAAGAGGGTGTTCGCCCCGATATTCTAACCATCGCCAAAGGGTTGGGCGCCGGGTACCAGCCTATTGGCGCTATGCTTTGTTCGGGTGAAAT
>DFBP01000185.1:0-8106 GCA_002366685.1 Rhodobacterales bacterium UBA3077
GAATCCAGCGCTGAACTCGAAGTTGTGGTCTATGACCTGAGCGTAGAAGAATTTAGCGCCGACCTAGCCGCACAGGAAGATATGGCCGCAAGCGGCCTTTATGACATGCTGGTCGAGAAACCACGCCAAGACGAAAGCGCGGGGCCGATCTCGGCGGTGGTTGGCCTTTATACGTGGGAAGAAACGCCAACCCATGCTGAATTGCTTGCCCGGATGGCGCGGATTTGTGCGCATATGGATGCCCCGTTTATCAGCGCGATTAGCACTGCGTTTATGGGGGTTAAACCCGAAGACCGCCACCCGCTGGTGAAAAAAACGTGGGATGCGCTGGGCGAAATGCCGGAGGCGAAATACCTCGGGCTTGCCAGCCCGCGCTTTATGCTGCGCATGCCTTACGGCAAAAAAACCGAGCCGCTCGACCGCTTTGATTACGAGGAGTTTAACGTAAAAGAAGGCATGCGGAGTATGCTGATGGCAAACCCGGCTTTGCTGGTTGCTGTGTTGCTGGCCGAGACCAAAGCCCAACAGGGCGGAGATATGAGCCTCGGCTCGATTATGTCGCTGAACGATACGCCGTTCCATTATATGACCGATCAATATGGAGATCAGGTGGCCTTGCCTTGCACAGAGCGCTTGCTCAGCGTTTCCGGAGCGGCCGCGGTGATTGCGCGCGGCTTCATGCCGGTGATTTCGGTCCAAGGGCAAAATGTTGTGAAACTCGGGTCGTTTCAGGCCGTTGGCGGGGGCGAGCTTCTTGGCATCTGGGCCGGAGAGGCTGCCAAAGATATGAAGAGCGGCAAAATGCAGGCGCGCACCGGCGTCGGGATATCTTCGGCGACCAAAGTCATGGCCACTTCCACGGCGGCTACACCTGCCGGAGATGGCGAAGGTGGTGACGGCGATGATGATTTTGANNGACCTCGACCTTGGGGGCGACGACGACCTTGATCTCGACTTCGATCTTGGCGATGATGATGGTGACGACGGACTCGACGATCTGCTCGCCGGATTTGGCGATGATGACGACGATGACGACGAAGATATGGATGCCGATCTAGCGGCACTGTTGGGGGATTTGTAATGTCGGATGATATTGACGATACTGGTGAGAACGAATCCGAAGATTCCATCGTTTTAATCAGCGAGGGCGAGAGCTACTGGTTGTTGAAGGGCGAAAAATACCTAGATGCTATGTTATCGGCAAAGGAATATTATCCTACGCCGGTTAAGGCCATTAAATACGAATCGTTATTTGAATTACAAATGGATTTGGAGGAGGGCGTATTTGTCGGCTCTCTTTGGGTGATTCATCCCGGCATTATTGGCCGGTTGGAGCGCGAAGAACTTATTGTTGAACAGCGTAGATGATTTTAAAGCGCTCGCATATTTTGAAAGGGAATTTAAATGCCCAATGATGTTGTATTAGAAAACAGACAACTTCGTCTGAAGGGTCCGCTTGGGCCCAAGAAAATGGTTTTGGTGCGCGCCGATGTTTCCGAGAAAATGTCGACACTGACCGAAACCGATATCCAGTTTATGTCTCCGGATCACGACCTGAAGATGGAGGACGTTGTCGGCCAGAGGCTTTCGCTCGAACTGGACGATGAAGAAGGCAATACCCGCCATTGGCATGGCCATTGCGTAAGCTGCGCCTATGAAGGGCTTTTTGGCGGGCAGGCGCTTTATCGTGCTGAAGTTCGGCCTTGGCTCTGGTTCCTCACTTTACACGCCGATTGTAAGATATTTCAGGAGAAATCCGCACTGGAGGTGATCAAGGAGATTTTTTCAGATCGCGGCTTTTCAGATTACCAAGACAAAACTTCGTCCAACTTTGAGAAGCGCGAATTCCTTGTCCAATACCGGGAAACGGATTTCGAATTTGTAAGCCGGTTAATGGAAGAGGAGGGGATGTATTACTTTTTCACTCATGACACCAGCAAAGAAACGCTTGTTTTGGCGGACGGATCCGGCTCGCATAGTGCACTTGAAGGGGCTGCGCAAATCCGTTTTGCGTTCAAGGAAGAAGGCGGAGGCTCGTTTAAGCGCGACGAAGATCACATTTATGAATGGAAATCCAGCGAGCGCGTGAACACTGGCAAAGCGAGCCTAACGGACTATGATTTCAAAAAACCGACAACGGATCTGAAGGCTGTCACATCTATCCCCAAAGGCAAGCATTCCCATAAGGAAATCGAGGTTTACGACTATCCGGGTATCCATGACACTGCCGATTTTGGCAAAACTCGAACACGGATAAGAGCTGAGGCACTAGCCGCAGAATACAAGCGCACTTGGGGTAAAAGCAATGTGCGGACAATGGCCGTTGGCGGGACCTTTACCTTAAAAGAGCATCCGCGGTCGGATTTCAACAAAGAATACCTTGTGCTCGGGGCACGGCATAAACTCCAGATCGAAACCGATCAGGACAAAGAAGAACAGGCCAACACGAACCTGAGCGACGAACAAAATTCGGGCGGAGCGGAAGAGGGTAAAAAGGAAAGCTACGAAAGCGAGTTTTCGGTGCAACTTAAATCCGAGCCGTTTCGCGCGCCGCTCGCAACGGGGCGCCCGATTATTCCGGGCCTGCAAACTGCGGTTGTTACCGGCCCGAGTGGCGATGAAATCTATACCGATGAATACGGCCGGATCAAAGTGCAGTTCCATTGGGATCGCGTTGGCCAGAAGGACGAAAAAACCACTTGTTTCATTCGGGTGAGCCAGAGCATGTCTGGCCAAAGCTGGGGGATGTTCCACATTCCGCGCATCGGGCAGGAAGTGGTTGTCCAGTTTGAAGAAGGTAACCCTGACCGACCAATTGTGACGGGTATGCTTTATAACGAAGCTAAAAAGCATCCGTTTGATTTCCCGGCGAACATGACCCAGCACGGGATGAAAACCAACTCTACAAAAGGTGGCGGCGGATTTCACGAACTTGTTTTCGAAGATAAAAAAGATGAAGAGTTTGTCCGGTTGCAGTCCGAGAAGGACTATAAAGAGACCATCAAGAACAATGCTAAAATCAGTATCGGTTTTGAGAAGATGGACCCGGGCGACCTGACCCAGAAGATTTATCATAACAAAACCGAGGAGCTTGAAACCGGCGATTATACTTTTACGGTGAAAGAGGGTTTGCAGTCGGTCGATATTGCAACCACCAATACGGTGACCATTGGCGAAGAAGAGACCATCACCATCGGGACCGATAAAACCGATGATGTTGGTGCCAATTACACCATCACCGTGGGTGACACGCTGGATATCACAGCCGGTACAGCCATTAACCTCACAGTGGGGCAGTCGAGCATCGAGATGACCTCGGGTGAAATAAAAATCAAATCAACGTCGGTCAAAGTCGAGTCAACGGGTGCGGGTGAAGTGAAAGCTGGCGGGGCACAGAAGGTGACGGCCGGCGGGGCTTTGACAGCAAAAGGGGCGACAGCAACCTTTGAAGGCAGCGGCATGGCAACTTTGAAGGCCGGGGGGGTCCTTACGGTTAAGGGTTCTCTGGTCAAGATCAATTAGGGAGGGGCGGATATGAACATGAATTCGGCCTTTACCGGCCTTGTAAAAATAGAGAAACGGTCAGCAGGCGAAGTGGTGCGGCTTGGCAAAGCGAAGTTCCCGTTCCGGCCGGAAACCAAACCCGATGACCCGGTGGTGAATCTGATTGAGGAGCTTGTGGCGCAAAACCTGATGATGGATGCACTCAAAATTCTGGCGCTGGCGCTTCCGCCGCGTGAAGGCGTTTGGTGGGGCTGTCTGGCTGCGCGTGATATGCTGGAGCCCGAGCAAAAAACCAAAGCCTTAATGGCGGCGGAGGCATGGGTGTTTAAGCCGGGCCAGGAAACAAAGAAAGCGCTAGAGCCCTTTGCGCAGGACACCGAAACCGCCGACATGCTTATGTGCGAGGCAGGCTTCAATGTGCCGCTGCCAGATGATGAAGAAGCCCCGATGGGCCCGCCATCCTTGCCGGGGCTATTAATATTCTCGGCCCAGCTGCAATCGTTTTATGCCCATGACCTGCCGGATGACATCAGCCGTCAGGGGCAGTTATTGCTTGGCCGCGGCCTTAATATCGCGAAAGGCGGCAACGGGCAGGTTGGTGAAGAAAGCAGTAGCAAAATGGGGGAAGGTGTTGGATAATATACCCTTTCCGGCGTATGCTGGCGTAAGTAAAACAGGAGGCTTTAATGGGCCAACCCGCAGCTAGAGTTGGAGATATGCATGTGTGCCCGATGGTGACAGGCGTTGTGCCCCATGTGGGCGGGCCGTTGTTGCCGCCCGGCAAGCCAACGGTGCTCATCGGAAGCATGCCTGCCGCAACAGTCGGAAACATGGCAACCTGCGTTGGCCCGCCCGATACCGTGGCAAAGGGTTCCGGCACGGTATTGATCAGCAACATGCCTGCCGCGCGCATGGGCGATAGCTGTGCCCATGGTGGCACAATTGTTCTTGGGTGTTTCCCTGTGTTGATTGGAGGTTAGGCGCGTTTTATGGGTTTAACACTTCATATGCAGGGCTCCGGTATGATGCCCAATGGCATGCCCAGCATGCAATTGCACAACGGCGTAATCACGCTGGGGCGGGCCGAAGGTAACGACGTTATCTTGCCTGATCCGGACCGGACAATCTCTTCGCGCCATTGCGTGATCGAAGAGCGCGGTAATGATTACGTTGTGATGGACATTTCCACGAATGGTACCTTCTTGAATTACATGCCACAGCCGCTTGGTTCTACGCCTTCGCCGCTGAATCATGGCGATACCATTGCCATTGGGGGATATGAATTTAGGGTCGAGATTAATGCCGGACTGGGCGCGCCGCCCATGGATCCATATGCGAATCTGGCGGCCCCGGCGATGGATGAACTCTTGGCACCACTCCCGCCCGAAGGCGAAGATATGGCAGGGTTCGTTGGTGGATTGGATGAGGCAGGTGCCGCGACAGGGGATGCAATTTCAGCACTGCTCGGGGATGGCCCTGCGCTTGGCCCCGACGCAAGCGGGCTATCGGCGCCAGCGCCGGAACCAGCACCGCTTATTCCCGAAGATGAAGATATATTTGGCCCTGGCGCTGACCCGTTTGACGGGATGGAGACCAGCGCCCCCGACCACGCCGCGTCTGCCAGCGACTATTTTGCAGCGCCGCCGTCAGAAGCAGGCGCCGGTGCGCTGATCCCGGATGACTGGGATCTGAGTGCACCCGAACCGGCCGTCGCAGTTGCGCCGATTCCGGCAGCTACACCTGCAACAGCTAAATCCGATGTGCAGGCAGAAGCAATGGCTCCCGAACCCACTCCAGATGTCGAGGTAGCGCAAATGCCAACCGGCTCTCCGGCCTCCGGTGATGCCGCTCGGGCATTTTTTGCGGCTGCGGATGCCGGAGAAGTTGCTGTCGCAGATGCCGATCTTGCAGCCGCGATGGAACGTACCGGCGCGGCTTATCGGATAATGGTTGAAGGGTTGCGTGATGTATTAATGACCCGCGCTTCGATCAAATCAGAATTTCGCCTTGGCCAGACGATGATTTCACCCGATGGTAACAACCCGATCAAATTTTCGGTAAGCGGAGATCAGGCGGTCGAGGCCATGATCAAACCGAACATGCCCGGCTATCTGGCCGCTGATAAAGCGGCAACAGAAGCTGTGAACGATATTAAAGCCCACGAAGTCGCAATGATGACCGGTATGCAAGCCGCGATTAAAACTTTACTTGAACGCTTTGACCCAGCCACGCTTTCAGCTAAGCTTGAGGCCAAGAAGGGCCTGTTTGGTGGCGGAAAAGCCAAAAGATGGGATATCTTCGAAAAAATGTACGGTGAAATTGCTGCGGAGGCTGAAGATGACTTTCAGGCACTTTTCGGCAAAGCCTTCGCCAAAGCCTACGAAGAACAATTGCGCAAATTGCGCTAATATGAAGCGGGCAAACCGCTGAATGGGAGAAGTAACACGTGTCTTGGGATAGCAAAGTTGTCTGGAGCGAAGGGTTGTTTTTGCAGCCTCAGCACTTTCAGCAAAACGACCGTTACGTTGAATCAATGGTTGCCGGACTGGCAGGGAGCCTCACACCACACGCTTGGGGTGTGAGTGAGCTGACAATTGACGACGAGCTTCTCCGGCTGGGTAAATTCGCGGTGAAAACCGTGAGCGGGCTCACGCCTGATGGCGCGCAGTTCAGAGTCCCGCAGGCTGAAAACCACCCGCCAAGCATGGATGTGCCTGACAATATTAAAAATACTGTGGTTTACCTAACGATCCCGACGCGCCGCCATGGTGCGACCGAGGTGGATATGTCCGGCGCTGAGAAATCTGCTGCGCGTTATGCTCCGAGCGAGATTGAGATCACCAATGCGGTGGGCAATCAGAAATCACCGACCACACTGGCGGTGGGCAAGCTCCGGTTGGAATTTGCGCTGGAGATGGACGATATGTCTGACCGGCTGGCGATTCCGATTGCGCGGATTATCGAGGTGAAATCCGATAATGAGGTGGTGCTGGACCGCAGCTTTATTCCGACCTGCCTTGATATTCGCGCCTCCACCACACTGGCGGATTTTGTGCGCGAGGTTGAGGGGCTGCTCGGGCATCGTTCCGACGCGCTCTCGGGCCGTTTGGTCGAATCCGGCCCCGCTAAGGCGGCCGCCGAGATCACCGACTTTTTGCTGCTCATCTGCGTGAACCGGTATCTACCGATGACCCGGCATATATCTGCCCTGCAAAACGCCCATCCAGCGATGGTGTATCAGTTCCTGATCGGCCTTGCGGGTGAGCTTTCCACTTATATGGATGCTACCAAAAAGCCACCGGCATTCCCGCTTTATCAGCACGAAAATCTGACCGGAACCTTTGTGGATGTTATGAGGGCGTTGCGGCAGTATTTGTCTGCCGTGCTTGAGCAAAACGCTGTGCAAATCCCGCTGGAAGCGCGCAAATACGGTATTTCGGTCGGTATGATCGCCGACAAGCGCCTGCTTCAGGGCGCAAGCTTTGTGATGGCCGCCAAGGCCGATGTGCCGCCCGAAACCATCCGCAAGCACTTCCCGACCCAAGCCAAGCTCGGGCCGGTTGAAGGCATCCGCCAACTGGTAAACTCGGCTCTGCCGGGGATCGGGATGCGGCCAATGCCCGTGGCCCCGCGGCAAATTCCGTTCCACGCTGGCGTCACGTATTTTGAGCTGGATCGCAATGGCGAGTTGTGGAAGCAGCTCACCACATCCGGCGGTTTGGCGGTGCATGTAGCCGGAGATCTGCCGGGGCTTTATATGGAGCTTTGGGCGATCCGCCAAGGCTGAAAGGGGTAAGCAATGAACAACGATGACGATCCGTTTGCCGAGCCAAATGATACGGAAAAAACCATTGTAAACCTGCGCCCCGGAGGCCGTGCACCGGCCCCCCAGCAGCCCGCACCGCAACCAGGATACGCGCCGCCGCCGCAACAGCAAGGGTTTGGCCAGCAGCCGCCCCAACAGCAAGGATTCGGGCAGCAACAACAATTTGGCCAGCCTCAGCAGGGATTTGGCCAGCCACAGCCGCCGCAGATGGCCCAGCAGCCACAAATGCCACCGCAGCAGCCGAGAGCCCAACAGGATGATAGCTTTGCCCTGACCGGCATGAATACCCTCAACGCGGCCGCCTCCCAGATTTTTGCCCTGATCGGGCGCATTCGCAACCGCGCGCAACACAATGACCCGGCCGCCCTGCGCAATAGTGTTGTCAAAGAAATTCAAGCCTTTGAGCAGCGCTGTTTGCACGCTGGTATCCCTGCGCAAACGGTGAACATTGCGCGCTATCTGCTATGCGCAACCGTAGATGATGTGGTGCTCAACACCCCGTGGGGCGGGCGCTCGGTCTGGACAACCCAATCCATGGTGGGCACCTTTCACAAGGAAACCCACGGTGGCGACCGCTTCTTTGATTTGCTGGCACGGATGGAGCAGGAACCGGGCACCAACCTTGAAATGCTCGAGTTTATTTACGTCTGCCTGAGCCTTGGCTTTGAAGGCCGGTTGCGTGTTGAAAATCAGGGTTCTGACAAACACCTTCGAATTCGCGAAGGGCTGGCACGGCTGATCCGCGCGCAGCGCGGTGACCAGGAGCACGGGCTTTC
>DFBP01000185.1:8135-10279 GCA_002366685.1 Rhodobacterales bacterium UBA3077
GGCTTTCTGGCGGTGGTTTTGAGCGTTAGCTTCTTTGGCCTCTCCTATGCTCTGACGGGCGAGACGGAGCGCCTGCAAGGCACACTAGCGACGTTGGGAACACCCACACCGATAGAACTAACCCGCCGCGCTCCGCCACCACCACCGCCGCCGCCAGCGCCTGAAGTTGAAGAGAGAATTGATGCGGTGATCGGGTTCTTGCAAGCGGAAATTGACGAAGGAATCGTGACCGTCTTTGAAGAAGGCAACACGCTGGTAATCCGCATTGCGGGCGCCGAAATGTTTGGCGCGGGCAGCGATGCCCTGCAAGCAGGGTACCCCGAGCGATTGGCCCGCGTGGCTGACGCGCTGAACAATCAGGCGGGTTCGATCATTGTTGCCGGCCATTCAGACAGCGACCCGATTTCGACGGCGAAGTTTCCTAATAATCAGGTGCTTTCCCTGCGAAGGGCCGAGGCCGTTATGGCTTCTATTGCCGATACATTGGATGTGCCCGAGCGCATGAGCGCCGAGGGCCGTGCCGAAAGAGAGCCGATTGCCGATAATGGCACCCGCGCCGGGCGGGCTCAAAACCGCCGTGTTGAAGTTATATTGGTGAAGTAGGGCAGAGATATGGTTCGAATTTTACGCAAAATATTTGCCTCGCTGCTCTTTGCAATGCTGTTCATGGGGCTGGCTTTATCGCTCTCGATCTGGTTCTTTGGCCCGCTTCTGGCGCTCGGGGAGTGGTATCCGTTTGATACGATCTTTAAGCGTGTGGCCTGGATTATCGGGATATGGGTGTTTGTCTTTATCTTTCTGCTCACGCGCTGGCTACTTCGCCGCCGCAAAGAGAAGAAAATGGGCGACGAGATGGTCGCAGATGAAGACGATGGTGACGATGAGGAGGCGGTCAAAGAAGAGTTGAAAGAAATGCGGGTCAGGATGCGCGACGCGCTGAAGACCCTGCGGAAATCAAAGCTCGGTGGTCGCTCGGTCTACCAGCTGCCGTGGTATATTATGATCGGCCCTCCGGGCGCGGGAAAAACCACAGCGATTGTGAATTCAGGGCTCAAGTTCCCGCTAGCGGAAAAGCTGGGCATGCAAGCGCTTGGTGGGATTGGTGGCACGCGCAATTGCGATTGGTGGTTTACCAATGAAGCCGTGCTGATTGATACTGCGGGCCGATACACAACGCAGGACTCGGACGAAGAGGCGGATAGCCAAGCCTGGGGCGGATTCCTCAAAATGCTGCGTAAATTCCGCAAACGTCAGCCGATCAATGGTGCGATTGTCGCGATCTCGCTTTCTGATCTTTCGATGCAAGATGCGCGGGCGCGCAAACTGCACGCGGATGCTGTACGGCATCGGCTTAAAGAGTTGCGCGAGAAACTGGGGGTTCGATTCCCGGTTTATATTCTGTTTACCAAGGCAGACCTGATCGCCGGCTTTGCCGAGTTTTTTGAAAACCTTGACCGCGAGTCGCGTGAACAGGTTTGGGGTTTCACTTATAAGCTTAAAAAAGGCAAGAAGACGCCCGAACCGATGGAGGCTTTTGACGAGCAGTTTGCGGCACTGTTGAATCAAGTGAACAACCTCTCACTGGAGCGCTTGCAGCAGGAAACCGACCCGCAGCGCCGCGGGTTGATTTCAGGTTTTGCGCAGCAGATCGCGTCTTTGCAGGGCGTTGCCAAAGAGTTTCTAAACGATGCTTTTCAGGAAGATAAATTCAGCGACCGCCAGCTTTTGCGTGGTATTTACTTTACGTCTGGCACCCAAGAAGGGACACCGATTGACCGTTTGATGATGGGCATGGCCCGCACCTTCGGGATTGGTCGCCAAGCCATTGGTTCGGGTTCCGGTCAGGCGCGCAGTTACTTCCTGAAACGGCTGATGGACGGGGTTATCTTTAAAGAGGCCGGACTGGTTTCGGCGGATGACAAGGTTGCGCGGCGTTATAAATGGTTTGTGCGGTTGTCAGTGACATCCGCGATACTGGTAGCCGCCGCCATTGGAACTTTCTGGGCGTTTAGCTTTATGGGGAACAAAGACCTGATCGCCGTGGCGCAGGAACGCACCGAACTCTATGACCAGCTCGCCAAAAACGTGCCGATCTCGCCGATTGACGATGTGGACCTGACACAGATCGTCGCTCCGCTCGACCT
>DFBP01000185.1:10417-15439 GCA_002366685.1 Rhodobacterales bacterium UBA3077
GTCTACATGATGCTCGGCCTGCAAGGGCCGTTAAACGAAAACCTTGTGATCGAATGGATGCGGTCGGACTGGAACCTGACCTATCCCGGCGAGACCAACGAGAAATTGCGCGAAGGTCTGATGAACCACCTGACATCGATGGTTAATCAGCCAATGCGCGAGATCGCATTGCACGGGCCGATGGTGACCCAGATTCAAACTTTACTGGCTGAAACACCGGTTTCACAGCGGATTTATAACTCGATCATCCAGAGCCCACAGGCGCAGGCATTGCCCGAATGGCGGGTTCTGGAAGAGGGCGGGCCGCTCACATCTCGCGTTCTGATCCGGCCTTCGGGAGAGCCGCTCTCCGAGGGTGTCGATGGCATTTTTACGAAGAACGGGTTTTATAACGTGTTTTTGCCTGCCGCACTGGATGTCGCCAAACAGCTAAAAGCCGAGAACTGGGTGTTGGGGGAAAGAGGTGAGGACCTTAGCGACCCTGATGCCCTGACCCGCGTTGCGCGCGATGTGCTGGATCTCTACTATACCGATTATATCGAAGCTTATGAAACGGTATTGGGGGATATTGACGTAACACCGCTTGGCGCGATGAGTCAGGTTGTGGAAACGCTCAATGTGCTTTCCGGCCCGAATTCGCCAATCGCAAAAATCCTGAAGTCGGTTGAAAACCAAACCCGCTTGGCTGAGCGCAGCTCGGGCGTCAACGTAGACGGGGCTGTGGATGACGTTCAGAACTTTGCTGGACAAGAACTGTTTGATGCCCAGTCCGTGCGGACCCAAGCGCTGTTGCAGATTCTGAAAACAAGTGCCACGGCGGAAGGCCAGCCAGCACCGCCGCCAGAGGGCAGCGTGGTGCAGGAACGGTTCTCCTGGTTGAACGTGTTTGTGAACGGGCAGTTTGAGGGTGAACCAAGTGAGCTGGATACAGTGATGCAACAGCTCACCGCGCTGTATCAGGAGCTGAACCGGCTTTCCGTTTCGGGTGGCGCTGTGTCACTTACTGGTGGTGCCGGAACCGAGCTTCAGGTGGCTTTGGGCCGGATGCCCGACCCAATGAAGCGCTGGGTTTCACAGGTGACCTCCGGCAGTGCGGGCGTAGCCGCAGGTGGGGCAAGGGCAAACTTGAATGCGCAGTGGCAGGCACAAGTGCTGCCAACCTGTAACCGCGCCGTCAATAATCGCTATCCGTTCTTCAAAAACCAACAGGCGGATATACCAATTCAGGAATTCGCCCGCGTTTTTGCGCCGCAAGGCTTGGTTGACAAGTTCTTTCAGGACAACCTGATGGAGTTTGTAGATACCACCAGTTCCCCTTGGCGCTGGCGTCGGGTGCAAAATCAGGAATTGGGGATATCGGATTCGGTGTTGGCGCAGTTCCAGCGTGCTGCCGAAATTCGGGATGCATTTTTCCTGAGCCCGGGATTGCCGGTGATCAGCTTTGATTTGAAACCGATCGCGCTTGATCCGGACGCGCGCCGTATTCAGCTCGCAATTGACGGTCAAATTCTAGATTATCGTCAAAATGCAGCGCAGCAAGATACGCCAATGCAATGGCCCGGTGACGGTGGCGCAACGCAGGTTGTGTTTGAGCCTAAACGCCGCAATGCAGAAAACAGCCGCTCGTTTGAAGGGCCATGGGCGTTGTTCCGGATGCTGGATGCTGCCGAAGTACGCCGCACCAATGTGGCTGATCGCTCAAGGGTGATCTTCAATATTGGCGGGCGAATTGCGGTGTTCCAACTGCGCGCGGGTTCGGCTTTCAATCCGTTCCAGCTTTCGGCGCTTACCAATTTCCGCTGCCCGAGCTCGCTCTGATGGCAGCGACGTTCGGATATTTTGGCAAATTTCCGGCGCTGGGTGATTTTGTGCGGGGCAACGTTAGCCGCCGGTTTGTGGATGCTTGGGATACGTTTTTGCAAAACGGTTTTATGGCCAGCCGCGAATCGCTTGGCGAGGGCTGGCGCGAGGCCTATCAAACCGCTCCGATCTGGCGGTTCGCCCTAGGGGCGGACGTAATTGAAGGCGGGCCGTATTACGGTGTAATGATGCCCTCACAAGATGCCGTCGGGCGTTTGTTTCCGCTCACACTGGTTGCGCAGGGCGAGCCGGCCGCGCTCGGGCAAGATGGTTTTTTTATCCCTGTGGAAGATGCCGCTCTAAATATGCTCGATAGCCTGCGCGGCAAGCCAGAGCTTGAAGCCATGCTGGCAGCACTGCCTATGCCGGAGGGCACGGAACCGATCGCAAAAGGACAAAGCCGATGGTTATCTGCGCCCGGTGAGGAATACGGCGCGCCGCTAGGGCTGATCTGCCTCGGTTTGCCGGAAGGAACCGCATTCAATACATTATTAAACCAAAATAAATCTGATTGGTCAGGGGATATTATTACAGGGGAATTGGCATGAATTTTTTTCATCATTGCGCCAAGACCGATGTGGGTCTGGTGCGGAAGGTTAACGAAGACTCGATGATATCGGTGCCCGAACTCGGCATGTTTATGGTCGCAGATGGTATGGGAGGCCATGCTGGCGGAGATTATGCCTCGCAGTGTATTGTTGGAAAGATCGGCCAGATTGACCATAACCTGCCGTCAAACGAAGTGATGCGCGCCATGCGCTCCGCCATTCTTGAAGCCCATTACGAGATTTTGGACGAGGCCGAGCGCCGTGGTGGTGGAACGATTGGTTCCACCGCTGTAGGGCTTATCCTTTCCGAACCGCACTTTGCCTGCCTTTGGGTCGGGGACTCTCGGCTATACCATATGCGCAACGGCAAAATGACCCAGCTTTCGCGAGACCACTCGCTGGTAAACGACCTGCTCGAAAGCGGGCAAATAACCGAAGAAGAGGCCGTAAACCATCCTCATGGGAATGTGATCACCCGCGCAGTGGGTGTGGGTGACACAGTCGAGATTGATAAACTGCGTGGCACTTACGAACCGGGGGACCGGTTTTTGCTTTGCTCCGATGGGTTGAGCGGATTTGTGACCGATGAAGTCATTTCGCAATATATGAGCACAGCGCCAATCACTTCGCTCTGCAACGAATTGATCGATCTGGCATTGCAGGGTGGCGGCCGCGATAATATAACCGCGATTGTGATCGAAATTCCGGACTATTTTTAGCTTTTATTAGCTAAAATTCGAGTAAAAAGAAATATGAACCAGCCGCCATTCTCCACGGTCAGATCCCTGCGCCTCGCCCTTTCGGGGCTTGAGGTGCTGATTGGGGAAGTGCAAAATGGCATGGAGTCCAAAATTGCACGCGCCCTTGATATGATAGATGGGGGCAAAGGTCGGCTCATTGTGGTCGGCGTTGGCAAGAGCGGGCATATCGGTGCGAAACTGGCGGCTAGTTTTGCTTCTACGGGCACACCGGCATTTTTTGTGCATCCAACCGAAGCCAGCCATGGTGACCTCGGCATGATCAGCCATGAGGATGTGGTGATGCTGATTTCATGGTCGGGCGAGACCAAAGAATTGCAGGATATTATCGCCTATTGCAAACGTTTTGGCATTAAAATGATTGCGCTTACCAGTCAGGCCGAGAGCTTGGTCGGTCGCACCGCAGATGTTGCGCTCGTTTTGCCAAAAGTGCGCGAAGCTTGTCCAAATAACCTTGCGCCAACTACATCTACCTTGCTGACCATGGCCTTGGGGGATGCCATGGCCGTCGCGCTTGTTGAGCGACGCGGTTTTAGTGAGCACAACTTTCATGACTTCCACCCCGGCGGAAAACTTGGCGCTCAACTTGTTCCGGTTCGCCAGTTGATGTTTGAGGATAATCTACCCTTGGTGGGGGTGGGCTCTTCGATCAATGACGGGCTGGCGGTGCTGACAAAAGCCTCAATGGGGATTGTCGGGGTAACCAATGAGGTTGGTGTGTTAATAGGCGTGATCACCGATGGGGATGTGCGCCGTTATATTGAACGTTCTGCCGACAGTTCGATGAAAGCCGCGCTATGGGAAACAACCGTGGATAAAATCATGAGCCATGACCCCGTTACCATATCACCGGATTTTATGGCGGTGGAGGCATTGGCGCGGCTCCAAACGCACTCTATTTCGGTATTGTTTGTCGTGCAAGAAGGGCAGCCGGTTGGTGTCGTTTCATTCCTGTCACTCTTGCAGGCGGGTGTGGCCTGATGGTGACCATAGTGATACCGGCGCGTTTCAAAAGCCAACGGTTTGAGGGCAAGCCGCTGGCAATGTTACGCGGCGCGAGCGGTATTGAGAAATCCCTCGTTCAAAGAAGTTGGGAAGCCGGCTGCGAAGTGCCGGGAGTGCGCCGTGTAATTGTGGCAACCGATAACGAGCAGATATTTGAACATGCACGCGGTTTTGGTGCCGAGGCGATGATGACCTCAAGCGCTGCCGCAAATGGCACCGAACGCTGCGGGGAGGTTGCCGAGCATCTGAAGGGCGCGGAGTTGATCGTCAACCTGCAAGGGGATGCACCCTTGACGCCACCCGATTTTGTGACCGCTGTGATCAATTCAATGGAGGGTGAACAAATGGCGACGCCGGTGCTTCGCTGTGATGCCCAAACCCTCAGCCGTTTGCGGGCCGACCGAAAGCAGGGGCGGGTTGGCGGAACAACGGCTGTGCTTGACCGGCGCGGTCGGGCTCTTTATTTTTCCAAAGAAGTGCTGCCGTTTTCAGACAGCGCAGCGCTGGATGATGCCGTTTTTCACCATGTCGGCCTTTACGCATATCGGCCGGAGACATTGCGGAGCTACAAGGCGTGGAAGATGGGGCATCTGGAGCGCGCTGAAGGGTTGGAACAGCTGCGTTTTCTTGAAAACGGTGTCAACGTGCGCTGTGTTGAGGTCGAGGCCAAAGGCAGGGTGTTTTGGGAGGTCAATAACCCGGTCGATATCGAGCGGGTTGAGCGGGCACTGGCTGATATGGGAATCGAGTGATGAAAAAAGTGAAGGTTGCGGGGCCGCGGAGCGACGTCATTTTTGCCAATGATGCACCCGTTTCTCTGATTATCGGCCCGTGCCAGATCGAAGATCGGG
>DFBP01000174.1:0-285 GCA_002366685.1 Rhodobacterales bacterium UBA3077
AGGGTATCGGGTCTTATATCGGCTCTAGCCCGCTCAAAACATTGCGTGACCATTGCATTTTGCCTTGGCTCGGTTTGCGCAATCCGTGCTTCGCTCGCATCCAGCAAATCTACGGGTGAAATCTCACCCTTTTTTAGCAAGTTTTGGACATTAACCGCGCTCAATGCGCAGAGTTCCGGCCCGGTAAAGTCACCCATGTTTCTGTCTCCAAGTCGGTAAAATGTCTCCGGGTTCCGGAGTGGCTTCGTAAATGCCGCGCGCAATCGCACGGCTTAAGCAAAGGGA
>DFBP01000174.1:324-2077 GCA_002366685.1 Rhodobacterales bacterium UBA3077
CCCGTGGCTGCTGCAAAAACGAGGTCACCATCTACCGGTGTATGGCTCGGTAAAATTGCGCGCGCCATACCGTCTTGCGCGACGGTTGCCAACCGCTTTGCCTGCGCTTTATCGAGCACCGCATCTGTCGCGACAATTGCAATGGTCGTGTTACCCTTCTCGCTAAAACCCTGCATTTTGAAGCTGACGGGTTTGGCGAGCGGATCTCCTTGCGGTGCGATCCCCCGCCCTCCAAACTCGGAGCCTACTTCCCAAGGTGCCGCCCAAAATTCGCCTGTATTGTGCGAAACCACACCAAAAGAATTTACGGCCACAAGCGCGCCTACGGTGTGTCCGCTATCCAGAACAATAGAAGCCGAGCCGAGCCCACCTTTTAGCGTACCAGTCAGCGCGCCGGCACCGGCTCCAACGCTTCCTATTTCAAATTCATCTCCGGCATTATTCAGCGCCATACGACCCAGTTTTCTATAGGGGTTTTCAATCCAGTCTTTTTGCCCGCCATTCAGCAGATCAAACAGGATAGCCGAGGACACAAGAGGAATAACCGCTTCACCTACGGCTAATCCGCGCCCCTGCGCGCGCAGTGCGTCAACCACACCGCTCGATGCGTCAAGCCCAAAGGCCGAGCCCCCCGAAAGCACCAAAGCGTCTATCTCGTTCACGAGTTTATCGGGCGCCAGCATGTCGGTTTCCCGTGTGCCTGGCGCACCGCCCATCACGGATACGCCCGCCACAAAGGGCTTGTCTCCAATAACTACAGTGCTGCCGGATTTCAACGAAGGATCCTGAGCATTGCCGACCCGCAGCCCCGCCACATCGGTTATCAGATTGCGCGGCCCGACCTTCATATGCAGCGCCCTCCATCAACTTCCATGGCAACGCCCGTTATCATATCGGCTTCATCCGAGCAGAGAAAACACGCAGCATTGCCCATGTCTTCGGGAGTTGAAAACCGCCCGAGCGGGATTGTCGATATGAATTTCGCCCGAATTTCCGGCGTATCTTCCCCCATAAAGCTTTGCAGGAGGGGCGTTTCACCCGCCACCGGGTTTATGGCATTCACACGAATACCCTTTGGTGCCAACTCCACCGCCATAGCTTTGGTGGCCGTAATCATCCATCCCTTAGACGCGTTATACCAGTTCAAATTCGGTCGCGGGCTTACACCAGCTGTTGAAGCCACATTCAAAATAGCGCCATGGCCCGCTTCGATCATCATCGGGACGATGGTTTTGGCAGACAGAAAAACCGACTTGGCGTTAACGGATAGTACGCGGTCAAATTCCTCTTCCGAGACCTCTTCCATTGGTTGCGGCAGGTGCGTTATGCCGGCATTGTTGACCAATATATCAACGCCATCAAAGGTTTCCCGAACGCGCTCGGCCAGCGCTTGCCAATCTTCCATCTTGGAAACATCTGCCTGAAACGCCATACCATCATATAGGTCGGCAACCCGCTTGGCAGCCGCATGGTCGATATCAACAACAATAACCATTGCCCCCTCGTCATGAAACTTTTTGACGATCCCTTCGCCAAAGCCTGAGCCTCCGCCCGTTACGATTGCTGTTTTTCGTGCTAGCCGCATGTTCAACCTTCCTGTTTTCGTCGCTTAGAGAGTTCCCGATAGAGCGCTTCTTTGCTGATTCCAATTTCGTCCGCTACATGATGCCATGCCCCCCGCTCGGGCAAAAGCCCGTGATTCCACGTGAGCCAAGCCGACAACCGGTCAGAAACCGTTTTGAGCGCCAAAATC
>DFBP01000174.1:2107-3284 GCA_002366685.1 Rhodobacterales bacterium UBA3077
CACCGCTTCTATAGGGAAAATTTCCACATAAGATTCCTGAACAGCTACCGCGGAACAATGGTATCTATCAGAAAAGACAGAAGATTCTGCAACAATCGAACCAGTGCCTGCGCGCTGCAATATGACCATATTCCCGTTTTCCTGAAACCGGACCAGATGAATCATTCCGGTTTTAACCAGATAAAGAGCTGATACCTCGTCATCCATATTCACCCGAATGGTTCCGCTAGGGACCCTTTACTTTTGACTAGGAATTTCCCCCAAAAATAAAAAACTAATTCGCATGATAGATATCACGTGTTTGTTGGCAACAATATGCAAGACGGATGGGTCTATCAGGTTGAGGAGACCGCCGGTGGCGCAGACATGACCGTACCCTCCCCGGAACAAGACTTGCCCATGCTAAAAGCCCTCGGGTTTTATGGGGTCATGGTGTCTGGTATGCACCACCAACCCCATCCCTGGGCCCTGGCAACGGGGAGCAACCCGCACCAACACTAGGCGTAGCTGACAATCTCGAATTCGATGTTGTCTTCATCGCGGAAATAAAACCGCTTGCCCGGCTCGTAGTCAGCGTGATTGACCGGCGTATATCCAGCTTCAATCACCGCTTTCTCAACCCTGTCGAGGTCTTGCACCACAATTCCCACGTGGTTGAGCCCACCTTTGGTATCGTAGCTCAGAGCATGGGGTTCGGCTGTTTTAGCTGGCGTATAAAACGCCAGATAATCCTCTTCATCCCCCACATGCACGCTGTACCCACCATTAATCGCGTCTCCTTCCCAGCGGATATTCCATCCAAAAAGGGCGTTCATGAGCGCGGCTGTTTTCTGCGGATCGCTCACCGTTATATTTACATGTTCAATTCTTGCCATTGTTTTACCTTTCGATTTCCAACCGCTTGACCGGCTGATTTACTTAATGTAATTCCTAAACCTAACTTTAGGTCAAGGGAAAATTACGCCATGAAAAAAACGATTTCTATAGGGTATCTTGCCGCGCGAACAGGTCTGGCTGTCTCGGCCATTCGCTATTACGAATCGCAGGGCCTCGTTCACCCCGAGCGCAATGCAGGCGGACAGCGCCGTTTTCTGCGCGCTGACATCCGTCGTCTTTCCTTTGTGAAAATCGCACAGCAGTTCGGCTTTACCATTCCCCAAATCGTCCAAACGCTCGA
>DFBP01000174.1:3335-3573 GCA_002366685.1 Rhodobacterales bacterium UBA3077
GATACAAAAATCGCCACGCTCAACGATCTACGAGACAAGCTTGACGGATGTATCGGCTGCGGCTGCCTGAGCTTGCAAACCTGTAAGCTCTACAACCCCGATGACCGCGCGCGCGAAAACGGGCCCGGCCCGCGGTATTTGATGGGTGATAGCTCTAGCCCGTAGCCCACTCAACCTCTTCGAGCCCGACAAATCGGGCAAATCTTCCAAGCTCGGCCTCAAGCCTAGCCTGCCGTGC
>DFBP01000253.1 GCA_002366685.1 Rhodobacterales bacterium UBA3077
ATGCCATTGGCCGCGAATGGCAACTCGGCACCTTGCAGGCCGACTTTGTGCTGCCTGACCGGCTGGATGCCGAATATGTCGACGAAGATGGCAACAAGCACACACCTGTGATGCTGCACCGCGCGACCCTCGGCTCGTTTGAGCGCTTCCTCGGGATTCTCATCGAGAACTACGCAGGCAAATTCCCGCTCTGGCTGGCCCCGCGCCAGATCGTTGTAGCGGCGATTGTGTCCGATGCCGATGACTGGGTACATGAGGTTGTAGCGAAGCTCCGCGCGCGCGGATTGCGGGCCGAAGCCGATGTGCGTAATGAGAAGATCAACTACAAGGTACGCGAACATAGCTTGGGCAAGGTCCCGGTTATCCTGGCCGTGGGCATGCGCGAGGTTGAGGAGAAAACGGTCTCGATGCGCCGCCTTGGCGAAAAGGGCTCAAAAGTGCTAGGCATTGACGAAGCCGTTGAATTGCTGGCCTCGGAGTCAACACCGCCGGATATGAAATAAAAAAACGCCCCACCAAAAGGTGGAGCGCAAATTTTTGAGAGGGGCGTTTTCGGGCGCCCCTTTTTTTAGTTACCGCAGTCGATCAACTCACCACCGGCCCGCATCGGGATCGCCATGATCTCGCAAAGGCGCTTATCGGCATCGCTCAACGCGTTGGCAGCTTCTGCCTCAGCCGCAGCGGCTTGTTCAGCAGCGGCAGCCTCGGCGGCAGCAGCTTCCGCAGCAGCCTGTTCAGCAGCGGCAGCCTCGGCGGCAGCAGCTTCAGCGGCAGCTTGTTCTGCAGCAGCAGCCTCGGCGGCAGCAGCTTCAGTGGCAGCTTGTTCTGTAGCAGCAGCCTCGGCGGCAGCAGCTTCAGTGGCAGCTTGTTCTGTAGCAGCAGCCTCGGCGGCAGCAGCTTCAGTGGCAGCCTGTTCAGCGGCGGCGGCTTCAGCGGCAGCCTGTTCAGCGGCGGCGGCTTCAGCGGCAGCAGCAGCTTCAGCGGTCACAGCGTCGGCAGCAGCGGCAGCCTCGGCCAACGCGGCTTCGGCAGCGGCAGCTTGTTCGTCAAGCAACGCTTGCGCGGCAGCGGCAGCCTCGGCCGCTTCCGCAGCGGCTGTTTGTTCGGCCAAGAGGGCGGCGGCGGCTTCTATTGCGGCTGTTTCTTCAGCAGCAGCCGCGGCTTCAGCGGCGGCTTGCGCGGCAGCGGCGGCGGCCGCTTCTTCGGCAGCTTTTGCCGCTGCAGCTTCTGCAGCGGCAGCGTCAGCGGCGGCTTGCTCAACTGCAGCTTGCTGCTGCTTCGCATCAAAATATTTATATCCGCCAAAGGCAACTACAGCCGCTACAGCGATGATAAGGATCATCTTCATGCCACCACCACCACCTTTTACTTCATTCTCGTCGCTCATATCTGATCCTTTTTCCTAAATATTCGCTTAGACTACCCGCAGCCCAAAACGCCACGCATTCAACGGATTTATTGGCTTTTCCACAACGGATTGCAAGGGTTTCACCACGGAACCACGTGTTTTCCGCATTATAACCGCTAAATTTGCCGATTTCCAGCGCGCGCCAGCAAGATTACAGGCAATAGTCCGGCGAGCGTGACCAACAGCGCCGCCGGTGCGGCCTTCTCCAGGTTTTCCAGCGAGGCTTGCCCGTAGACCTGCGTTGCGAGGGTATCAAAGTTGAAGGGTCTCAAGATCAGCGTTGCGGGCAACTCCTTCACCGAATCAACAAAAACCAGCAGGGCGGCGACCAGAACCGAGCCTTTGATCAGCGGCACATGCACCTCCCACAGGGTTTGCCAGCTGTTCCGCCCGAGCGAGCGCGCCGCCATATCCATTGACGGGGTCACACGGCCAAGCGCGGAATCTATCGCCCCTTGCGGGATGGCAAAGAACCGCACCACATAAGCAAACATTACCGCTGCGGCGGAACCGGTCAGCAATAGTCCGATATCAAAACCAAACCAGGCCTCGATGGTATCAGCCAGCGCATTGTCAAACGCCCCAAACGGAATCAAAATACCAATGGCAAGCACCGCCCCCGGCGCGGCATAGCCGATCGCTGTGACCGGCATTAAAAGCCGCGGTAACCGGCGCTTGGAGTTCCGCACGCCGTAAACCATAAACAGCGCGCCGAGCACGGTGAGCGCTGCCGCGCCAGAGCCAAGCAGTAGCGTGTTTTTGACCGCCAGCCAAAGCTTGGGTTCAAGCCACTGGTTGAGGTGGTCAAAGGCCAAGGTTGAAATCACGCCAACGGGGAGAAGAAAACCGGCGATAAACGGCAGGGCGCATACCAGTGTCGCCAACAGTGCCCCGCCCCCATGCAGCGTCTCGGGGGCAACCGGCGTAATCTTGGCTGAAAGGTTGTGAAACCGCCGCTGCTTGCGGCTGTACTTCTCAAACACAGCCAGCACCAGCACAAAGATCAGGATCACCGTCGCGATCTGCGCCGCGCCACCCGCATTGTAACCTTGTAGCCAGACGGTAAAAATTCCGGTGGTCAGGGTTTGCACCGCAAAAAACTCCACAGTGCCAAAATCATTCAGCGCTTCCATCATCACGATCGCCAGACCGGCAGCGATTGCGGGGCGCGCCATCGGCAAGGCCACCCGGAAAAAGCTGCGCCAAGGCCCACAGCCAAGCGCACGTGAAACTTCGATCATACTCGCGGACTGCTCCCGAAACGCCGCCCGCGCCAGAAGGTAAACATATGGATAGAGCGAAAGAATAAGCACCAAAGCCGCAAACCAGATGCTCCTGATCTCGGGGAACCAGTAATCGCGCGAGGTTTGCCAGCCAAAAAGCTCCCGCAATGTGGTTTGCACCGGCCCCGCATATTCCAGAAAATCAACAAGCGCATAGGCGCTGATATAAGCGGGCAAAGCCATTGGCAAGAGGAGCAGCCATTGCAGCACCCCGCGCAACGGGAACCGCTTCATCACTACCAGCCAGGCCGTGCCTGTACCGATAATGCCGGTGCCAAGGCCCACCATAACCATCAGCGCCACCGAGTTCCTCAGGTAGCGTGGCAGGGTTGTGGCCAACAGGTGGCCCCAAATATTTTCCGTCGGGAAAAACGCGATCCACAGCACAGCAACCAGCGGTAACAGTACCAATGCCGCAATCACAAAACTACCAACCGACCAAAGGTCGACTCGGCGCGCCTTGCGTGCATTCGGGTGGGATGTTATCGCGGTATCCATAAATGCCTCAATAGGCTGCTTTCTGGGCAAAAGTCCAGCCACCACAACCGCGCAGGAACCCCGATGACCAACATGACCGAACGCGCCAAGGCGCTTGATGAAGCCGACCCGCTCCGCGCGGTTCGCGATGCTTTTTTCCTTCCCGAGGGCATGATCTATTTTGACGGCAATTCACTGGGGGCCATGCCCAAGTCGGCCTTGGAGATTGTGAGCGAAGCCACACAGCAGGAATGGGCCACCGATCTGATCACCAGCTGGAACAAAGCGGGCTGGTTTGCCCTGCCAACCGAATATGGTGATATGCTCGCTCCTGCGATTGGCGCGTCAGCCGGTGAGGTCGTGATCTGCGATTCGACCTCGATTAATCTTTACAAAGCGCTGTTTGCCGGGCTCAGCCTGCGTCCCGAGCGCTCGGTGATTGTGGCCGAAGCCAGCAGCTTCCCAACCGACCTTTATATGATTGAAGGTGCGCTCTCTTCCCGCCCCGGGCTTGAAATGCGCCTGAGTGAGGACAACCTGATCGACTTGATCGACGAAAGTGTTGCGGTGGTGCTGGTTAATCATGTGGATTACCGCTCGGGCCAGTTGGCCGATGTTACCGCCATCACCGCCAAAGCCCATGAAATGGGCGCTGTGGTGATCTGGGACCTGTGCCACAGTGCTGGCATTATGCCGGTTGATCTCAATAAACATAATGTCGATCTCGCGATCGGATGCACCTATAAATACCTGAACGGCGGCCCGGGCGCACCGGCTTTTGTCTATTGCGCCGCCGAGCACATCCCCCACATTTCACAACCGCTTTCCGGTTGGTGGGGGCATGCCCAGCCTTTTTCTTTTGAAACAGGCTATGCGCCGGATGCCGGAATTCGCAAGTTCTTGTGCGGCACCCAGCCGATTCTTTCCTTTCGCGCTTTGAAAGCGGGGCTCGACGTGTTGGCCCCGCTCGACATCAAGGATATCCGCGCCAAGAGCCAATCTCTCACGTCGCTGTTTATCGAGCTGGTCGAGGCACAAGTGCCCGGCCTCACCCTCGCCTCACCGCGTGAGGCGGAATTGCGCGGCTCGCAAGTTTCCTTTAGCCACCCCGAGGCCTACCCGATCGTGCAGGCCCTGATCGAGCGCGGCGTAGTTGGTGATTTTCGCATGCCCAACATCCTGCGCTTTGGCTTCTCGCCGCTCTATCTGAGCCACGCCGACGTGGTGGAGGCCGTCACAAGACTTTCCGAAATCATGGAAAGCGGTGTTTGGAAAGAGCCGCGCTTTCAGGCGCGCAGCGCAGTGACCTAGTCAGCATCCGGGCTATCGTCATAGCGGTCTGAAAGGATCCGCTCGGCATTGCCTTTCGGGTCATCATACTGGTGGTTTTTGAGCGCCCAGAAAAAGGCAAACAGCCCGATCCCGCCCAGAATCAGTGAAATCGGAATGAGCACAGCGAGAATGTTCATTTCATCCGTCCAATCCGCATGGAGTTCAAGGACACCGTTATCGAACTGGCTGACATCGCAAGCGCCGCCATCAGCGGGGTTGCGAATCCGGCCAGTGCCAGCGGCACCGATATCATATTATAAACCGCGGCAATCGAGAAGTTCTCGATAATGCGGCGCTTGGAGGCCGTGGCGATTTTGTGGCTTTTTGCGATCTGCATCAGATCGTCGTTAATGATAATCATGTCCGCACTCGAACGGCTGGCATCGACAGCCGAAGCCGGTGAGATAGACACATGCGCCGCCGCGAGGGCGGCCGCATCATTGAGCCCGTCCCCAACCATCAGAACTTTGTGGCCCGCCTGTTCCATCGCCATCAGGGCATCCACCTTTTCGGCAGGGGTTGCGCCCGCGGTCCAGTGTTCAATTCCGGCCTCCTTGGCCATTTTTTGCACCGCACCCGGAACATCGCCAGAGAGCAGATGCACAGAAAGCCCCGCGCCTTGAAGCGCCGCGACTGTCGCAGCGGCCTCGTCCCTGAGTTGATCCTCAAACAGAAAGGCTACCGGCTCGGCTTCACCAATTTTCAGCCAAACCGAAGTTTGGTCACCAGCTTTGGCCCCACACCAGTCAGCGCGCCCAAGCCGGACCGCTTCACCATTCAACTCGCCAGAGGTCCCGAAGCCCGGGTGCTCCACAATATCAGCCAGTTCAACATCGGAGGAGAAAGCAGCGGCAATTGCTTTTGAAAGCGGGTGTGCGGAATGCTGCGCCAGCGAGGCCGCAACTTGCTGGTCGCGCCCGGAAATCTCTTTACTGTTCATCAAAGCCGGCTTGCCCGTGGTGAGCGTGCCGGTTTTGTCAAAAACAACGGTATCAATCTCGGCCAACCGCTCCAGCGAGACACCATCTTTGAGCAGCACACCTTGGGCAAACAACCGGCCCGAGGCGGCGGCCAATACGGCAGGAACCGCTAGTCCAAGCGCGCACGGACAGGTAATAATCAAAACAGCCGCCGCGATATTAATCGCCAACCGCCAGTCACCGGTGGCAAACCCCCAGCCGAGGAACGCCGTAAAGGAAAGGATATGCACCAAAGGCGCATAAATCTGCGCCGCTTTTTCAGCCAGTGAGGTATAGCGGTTGCGGGTGCTTTCAGCGGTTTCAACCAATCGCGTGATCTGCTTGAGCAGGGTTTCCTCACCCAGGCCTTCGGCGCGAATGCGCAGTGGGCCGGAAATATTGAGCATACCGGCGCGCACAATAGCGCCCTCGCCCACCGCTTGCGGCAGGGTCTCTCCGGTCAGCATCGAGGGGTCAAGCTCGCTGTCGCCCCATGTCACCACCCCGTCAGCGGGCAGGCGCTCCCCGGGGGCCACAGCCAGAATGTTGCCCTCGCGCAACGCGTCCAGCGGCACAACTTCTTCCACGCCTTCATCGGTGATACGGCGGGCTTTTTGCACCTCAAGCGCGGCCAATTCAGACGCTGCCGAGCGCGCAACCGCGCGGGTCCGGAAGTCAAGATAGCGGCCAATAAGCAGGAAAAATGTGAGCGAAAGTGCGGCATCAAAATAGGCGTGGTCGCCGCCTTCCATGGTTTCATATAGCGAAACCCCGCCCGCGAGCAGGATCGCCAATGAAATCGGAACGTCCATATTGAGTCGCCCGCTGCGCAGGGCGCGCCAAGCTGATTTATAAAACGGGTACCCCGAAAAAACGATGACAGGCAGCGCAATCGCTGCGGAAATCCAGTGCATCAGGTCGCGGGTAGACCCCTCAGCCCCGGCCCAGACCGAGATCGAAAGCAGCATGACATTCATCATCGCGAATCCGGCCACACCGAGGCGCGCCAGCAGGTCCCGCCCGGCTTTCTCGGTCTCGCTTTTTTCCAGCACGGCGCTATCGAGCGGTTTGGCAGGGTAGCCAAGCCCGTCAAGTTCTGTGATCAGCTCATCTTCGATATCGGGGAGATCAGCGGCGGTGATCGAAACCCGTTTCAGGGTCAGGTTCACCCGTGCGCCAAACACATCCGGTCGGGCCGCGAGCGAGCGCTCAACGGCGGCAATACATGCCGCGCAATGCACCGTCGGGATGGAAAGCTCCACCCTTCGCATAACCACATCTTCAGGGTCCAGCTTGGGCAGCAGCTTCTCTTGGTTGGGCAGCGCCACACAAGCTGGACACGCTGCCATGGATGGCGTTTCCGCGTTCATGTCAGTCAGCTTCTACCGTCAAAGGTAACCTTTGTTTATAGAGTGTGCCGTCTTGGGCAGTTGCATCCAGAAACAGCCGCCATGGCCCCGGAGTCAGAGCCGCTTCGGCCCGGTATTCTTCCCCGACAAGGCGGAAGGTCAGCTCAATATCCTCTCCGGCAAAAGTTGGCCGGCCGATCTTGGCAACAATGTTGCCTGGCAACACCACGCCATTGGCGTCTTGCAATTGCAGAACCAACTCGCCTTCGTCATAGGCAATTTCGGATTCCCAACCCAGCGCACGCTGGGCGCTGGCGCGTTCGTTAAACTGCTGGGAGGCAACATAGGAATTGTCGACCTCCAGCCCCGGAAAGGTGCTAACGGCAGAAAACGCCATGTAGCCATTGACCGCAATAATCACACCGAAAAATGTGATCATGATTAAGAGCATTTTGCGCCCGGTAAATTCTTTGGGTTGTGCCATAGTCATTCTAGCCCCCTCGGCCATTAAACACCGTGTCGGTAAAGGATGTAGTGCCGGTTTCTACGTTTTCAATCCGAACCCGTACAGGTGAGGAATCCGATGTTGTGAATTCACTCCCTTTCGGGCTGGTAATATAGAGCCGGACTTTGGTGGTTTCGTCCGCTGCGGCAAGAACCTCGGTCCCGTCGATGCCTTCCATTTCGACAATCAGATCATCGGCAATAGCTTCAACCGAAAGGGCAAATGTCATGTCATCCCCCTGCATGTTCCGCATCCGCACATCATAGGCATTGCGCACCGAACCGTCAGACAAAACGATGAAAGTCGGGTTACGAACCGGAGAAACCGACAGGCCGATATCTGTGCGCACCAAAAGGGCGACCAGCAAAGCCAAACCCACAGCGCCCCAGAGCGAGGTGTACAACAGGGTCCGCAGGCGGAATACGTGTTTGAAGAGCGAGCGCGGGGCCTGGCCCGCTTTTTCGCGCTCCATGTCCGAGAAAGCCAGATAATCAATCAAGCCGCGCGGCTTGCCGATTTTGGTCATCATGTCATCACAGGCGTCAATGCACAGTGCGCAGGTTATGCATTCCAGCTGCTGGCCATCGCGGATGTCAATGCCGGTCGGGCATACGTTCACACAGGCCATACAGTCGATACAATCCCCGAGGTCATCGCGGCTTTTCCCTTTGCCGCGCGGCTCACCGCGCCAGTCGCGGTAACCTACCGTTAGGGTTTCCTCATCCATCATCGCGGCCTGAATGCGCGGCCACGGGCAGGCATAAATGCAAATTTGTTCGCGCATGAATCCGCCAAAAACAAACGTCGTTGCGGTCAATACCGCAACGAACATGTAAGCGGTGAAATGCGCCTCACCTGTGAACAATTCGACCGCCAGCGTTGGGGCATCCGCAAAGTAGAAAACCCAGGCCCCACCGGTGGCGGCGCCAATCAACAACCACGCGATCCATTTGGTTAAGCGCAACCGGGCTTTGTGAAAGCTCCACTTGGCCTTGAGCAACCGAATGCGGGCATTGCGGTCCCCTTCGATCCAGCGCTCAACGAGGATGAAGAGATCGGTCCAAACCGTTTGCGGGCAAGCATACCCGCACCAGACCCGACCCAAAGCCGACGTAAACAGGAACAGCCCAAACCCCGCCATGATGAGTAGGCCGGCAATAAAATAAAACTCGTGGGGCCAGATTTCGATCCAGAAAAAGAAGAAGCGTCGGTTTGCCATATCCAGCAAAACAGCTTGTTCGGGGAGGTTTTCCCCACGGTCCCAGCGGATCCAGGGCAGGATGTAATAGACCCCGAGCATCAACCCCATTAACCACCATTTAAGGGTGCGGAACTTTCCTTTAACTTTGCGCGGAAACACAGGCTCGCGGGCGGCATAAAGGCTTTGCCCTTTATTTGATTCGTTCGACACGTTATTTGGCTCCAAATATGGAAAATGGCCCTTGTTCGGGCCAAGCTTTGCACGGGAATACGCCCTTATTGCGCGAGGTATCCTTGATCTCGATCAATAAACACATAGCACATTGCCGCAGCAAAGAAAAAAGCCTGATCACACTGTGGTGACCAGGCATAAAGGTTGCGCCAGCGAGGCGCGAGGGGAGTGAGGTGGGGCTAGCCCCACATCAAAAGTCAAAAACCGTTAGAACCTAACAATCTTGGCTTCGCAAAACCTGTCTATCGGTGATTCGCCTTCAGGTAATTGACCCAAATCAAGTTAGTGAAATTAAACGAAAAAAAAGGCCCGGCACATTGTGCCGGGCCTTTCAGAAGCGTGAGTGATGCTTCTTCCTCTATTCACCGCCACCAAGCGAGTGAATGTAAACAGCGGCTTGGCGAACCTGCGCTTCGGATAGACGGCCAGCCCAAGCCGGCATCTCGCCAAAGCGCGCAAAGGTAATGGTCTCCTCCAGCGTTGCCGGATCAGACCCGTAAAGCCAAATCGCGTCCGTCAGATTCGGCGCTCCGACAAAGCGATCACCGGTGCCATCATCCGCGTGGCAAGCCGCGCAGTTGTCAAGGAACAGAATCTCGCCTTCTTCGGTTTTTTCTGCGCCGTTGATCTCGGAAAGCGCCCCGACATATTGCACAAGCCCGGCAATTTCCTCATCTGTGAGGAATTCGCCAAAAGCAGGCATGTCCGACAGGCGGGTATCTAGATCGGCTTCATGGCGAATACCATGGTTGATCGTCGTGTAGATGTCCTCCATGGAGCCGCCCCAGAGCCAGTCATCATCGATCAGGCTGGGATAGCCAACGGCACCGTTAGCCCCCGCACCGTGGCACTGCGAGCAGAAGGTCGCGAAAACCGCTTTACCACCGTTATAGGCAAAACCGTCTGCCTCGCCGCCGACCAGCTCATCTCCGGCAATTGCAGCCAGTTCAAGCTCGTTGATCCGCTCAATAAGCGGCGCGTTTTGCGTGTTGACCGCTTCAATATCGGCAGCCACTTCCCCGCGTGAGGAATAGCCGAGCAAGCCCGGCGTGGCCCCGTTGATCAGAGGGATCGCCGGGTAGGCAATCATATAGCCAATGGCCCAGATGATGGTCAGATACAGGGTAATCAACCACCAGCGCGGGAGCGGGTTATTGAATTCTTCGATCCCGTTCCAGGAGTGGCCAGTTGTTTCTGGATCTTTTTTCTCAGGTGTTTTAGCCATTATTTCTCTCCTGAATTGTCTTCAACCAAGACATCGTCATCCCGCAAGGGAAGGTTACGCAAATGGTCATAGGCTTTTTTGGTGCCGGGCCGGAAGGCAAAGATAACGATACCAATAAACATAAGGAACATGATCAACATGAACCAACTGTCCGCCAATTCTCTTAAAATCGTATACATCAGATCCTCCTAGCGGCTGGCATCGGGTTCAAAGGTAGAGAAATCTACCATTGTGCCCAAGACTTGCAGATAGGCGACCAACGCATCCATTTCGGTCAGTTCTTCCTGACCGTCAAAGTTGCGTGCCACAACGTTTTCTCCGTAATTCGCGTACAGGTTATCAATCCCGTCGCTATAAGGATCAAGCTGGGCCAGCAGGTCTTCTTTGGCGGCGGCGATCATCACATCTGTGTAAGGCACACCCACCATCGAGTCAGCAACAAGCCGGTCTTCGATATATTTGATGTCCAGTTTGGTGTGTGACAGGAACGCATAGGATGGCATGATCGACTCAGGCACAACGGCGCGCGGGTCAACCAGGTGGTCCACATGCCACTCATCCGAGTAACGGCCGCCAACGCGGGCCAGATCAGGCCCGGTGCGTTTTGAGCCCCACTGGAACGGATGGTCATACTGGCTTTCTGCGGCCAGCGAATAGTGACCATAGCGCTCCACTTCGTCCCGCATAGGCCGGATCATCTGGCTGTGGCACACATAACAACCCTCGCGGATATAGATGTCACGTCCGGTAAGTTCCAGCGGCGTGTAGGGGCGCATGCCCTCCACATCTTCAATGGTATTCTGAAGATAGAAGAGCGGCACGATCTCGACGATCCCGCCAATGGTCACAACAACAAGGCTGAGAACCATCAGGAGAGTCGCGTTACGTTCAATAACGCCGTGTTTATTTAAAAGTCCCATAGTCTCTTTTCCTTATTCAGCAGGCACAGTCGAAGCGGCTGGCTTTGGCGTTGCATCGCCCACCCCTTTGATCGTCATGCGGACGTTGTATGCCATGATCAGCGAACCGGTGAGGAAGAACAAACCACCCACGCCGCGGATAACCAGCAACGAGTATTTTGCCACCACTGTGTCGGAGAAGGCGTTCACAAGGAAACCTTGCGAGTCGACTTCACGCCACATCAGGCCTTCCATAATGCCGGATACCCACATCGAAGACGCATAGAGCACGATGCCGATGGTGGCGAGCCAGAAGTGGTAGTTCACCAGTTTCATCGAGTAAAGTCCGGTGCGGTTCCACAGTTTTGGTACCAGGAAGTAGATCGCCCCGAAAGTGATCATCCCGTTCCAGCCCAAAGCACCGGAGTGCACGTGGCCAATGGTCCAGTCAGTGAAGTGCGAGAGCGAGTTCACCGCTTTGATCGACATCATTGGCCCTTCAAATGTGGACATGCCGTAGAAAGCCACCGAGATCACGAGAATACGCAGCACAGGGTCTGTGCGGAGTTTGTCCCACGCGCCCGAAAGCGTCATCAAACCGTTGATCATACCGCCCCAGGAAGGCATCCAGAGAATGATCGACATTACCATACCCAGCGTTTGAGCCCAGTCAGGCAGCGCTGTGTAGTGAAGGTGGTGCGGTCCTGCCCAGATATAAAGGAAGATCAGAGCCCAGAAGTGCACGATCGACAGTTTATAGGAATAAACCGGACGGCCAGCCTGTTTCGGAATGAAGTAGTACATCATACCGAGGAAGCCCGAGGTCAGGAAGAAGCCCACTGCGTTATGGCCATACCACCACTGGGTCATCGCGTCTTGTACACCCGAGAACAAAGCCACCGATTTCGAACCGAAGAGCGAAACAGGTATGGCCATGTTGTTGACAATGTGCAGCATGGCAATGGTCAGGATAAACGAGAGGTAGAACCAGTTCGCCACGTAAATATGCGGCTCTTTACGCTTATAAAGCGTGCCCATGAATACGACCAGATAGGAGACCCAAACAACGGTCAGCCACAAGTCGATATACCATTCAGGCTCGGCATATTCTTTGCTCTGTGTTTGACCAAGGACGTATCCGGTCGCGGCAAGCACGATAAACAACTGGTAGCCCCAAAACACAAACCATGCCAGATTGCCACCAAACAGGCGCGTCGCATTGGTGCGCTGGACCACATAAAACGATGTCGCGATCAGCGCGTTCCCGCCAAAGGCAAAAATAACCGCCGAAGTATGCAACGGGCGTAAACGACCAAAGTTCAGGTAAGGCCCTGTCCACTCAGACAGGTTCAACGCCGGGAAGGCCAGCTCAAACGCGATCCAGACACCCACCAGAAATCCGGTGATCCCCCAAAACACAGTGGCAATCACGCCCGCGCGGACAACGCCGTCCATGTATCCGGTTTCCACCGGCACAGGTTTGTTTCCTATTTTGCCAACCTCGCGGATAAACAGATACCCGGCCAACAAAAGAATTATGACCGCATGAACCTGATAAGCCAGATCCCGCGCAAAGTTTGTTGCGATCGCTGCCGCCAGGACAACGAGCCCCAGCACAATCGCCTTAACCATATGTTGCATATTTACGCCCTCATTTCAGAATCGGGTAGATATACACTACCCGTTATTATGAGAGCCTATTGCGGGAATGAGGGTAATTCGACATTGATCCAGATCAAGTCGAGCTTGTATTTCACATAATTTAAGCGATAAATCCGCCGTCCGAATCGTCGGAGGCCTCATTCAGAAGGCGCACATAGTCGGGCACCCGAATATGCCGCGCATCTTCCACTATAATAACGCCCGATTTTTTGAGCGCAGAAACCTGGCGGCTGACGGTTTCAATTGTCAGCCCGAGATAATCCGCCATCTCCTCACGGGTCAGGGGCACATCAAACCGCAATCCGTCTTTGATCGGCTTATCCTCCGCTTCACTCCCCCGACGCGCAAAAAGCACAAGCATACTTGCAATTTTCTCTCGCGCGGTCTTGCGGCCAAGCAGCAGCATCCACTCGCGGGCGGAGTCAAGTTCATCCATCGTCATTTCCAGCAAACGGCGCTCCAGCGCGGGCGTGCTATCAATCAAAGTGTTAAATTTTGCCACCCGGAAATGGCACACCATAACTTCGTTTGCGGCCACCACATCATAGGGCGCTACCTTGCGCCCGGGCCGTCCGATAAAGTCTGAGGGCAGGAGTAAACCAACCATTTGCCGGCGCCCGTCAG
Source organism: Rhodobacterales bacterium UBA3077 (assembly GCA_002366685.1). Taxonomy (GTDB): domain Bacteria; phylum Pseudomonadota; class Alphaproteobacteria; order Rhodobacterales; family Rhodobacteraceae; genus UBA3077. Next base: position 13,156 of record DFBP01000253.1, read on the forward strand.
CCAGGCTGCGTGATAGCGTCGCTACACCCGAAACAACCGAGCCGATCAAAGGCATCTCCTCACCAGCCCAGACGATGGTTTCGCCAGCCTGATAGGTTTTGTAGGATTTGATATCGTCAAGCTGAAGCAGCTCTGGCTCTTCACAATAAGCACAAATCGCACGCTTTCTGATCGGGCAATCGCCGCAGCGCATATTTGCATCAATTTTTGGCACATGATGTGGCATAAGGTAGCCTACCCTAGGGATTTATTTATGTCTACCTTGATCTTGATCAAGGTTTGGTCTTTTATATGGGGCTATTCGACTTAGATGACAGACCTAAAAGCACTTGAAGCCGCCGGACTTTTTGAAAAAAACGTGCCGCGCTACACAAGCTACCCGACAGCGCCGCATTTTCATGCAGATGTCGGGCGTACGCAGTTTAACCAATGGTTGAGGGCGCTGGACGCCTCAAAACCGGCATCGCTTTATATTCATATCCCGTTTTGTGAAAGGCTGTGTTGGTTTTGCGCGTGCCGGACCCAAGGGGTCAGTTCGCTAACTCCGGTCGAAGCCTATGTGAACGTTTTACTGGAAGAAATAAAAATGTTCAAAGCCGCCCGCCCCGAGGGGTTGAAGCTGGCGCGCCTGCATTTTGGGGGCGGCTCCCCCACGATTCTGACTCCCGACATGATCGACCGTCTGATGGCAGCAATCACCGATGCCACCCCATTTGACGATGATTACGAATTTTCGGTCGAGATCGACCCAACCGCCTGCACCGACGAAAAAATCGCGGCCTTTGCGCGGGGCGGCATGAATCGCGCCAGCATTGGTGTTCAGGATTTTAACCAGCGCGTTCAGGATGCGATCGGCCGCCCGCAAAGTTACGAGCTCACCCGCGAAACCGTGGAAGCCCTGCGCCGCCACGATGTGCCGTCTATCAATCTGGATATGGTCTATGGCCTGCCCTATCAGGACCTCGAAGCCCTGAAAAACACCGTGAATCAGGTTATATCGCTGCTACCTGACCGGGTGGCGCTCTTTGGCTATGCCCATGTTCCATGGATGGCCAAACGCCAGCAAATGATTCCCGAAGAAAGCCTGCCGGATGCCTACGCGCGCTTTGAGCAAGCCGAAACTGCCGCGCAGATGTTCTCCGAGAGCGGTATGGAGGCTATCGGGATCGATCACTTTGCGCGACCGGAAGACAGCCTCGCCCTTGCTGCACGCAGTGGCCATTTGCGCCGCAATTTTCAGGGTTACACCGACGACCGTAGCAACGCATTGATCGGCCTTGGCGCCTCGTCAATCTCGCGCTTTCCTCAGGGTTATATCCAGAATAACGCGGCCACGACCAATTACATCAAATCTATCCAGTCCGGCGAATGGTCCGCCTCACGCGGGTTTGCGCTCGGCTTGGCCGATCAGGTGCGCAACCGCGCCATAGAATCCCTGATGTGCGATTTTGTACTCAATCTGGAGGAGCTCAAAGACTCCTATGGCGACCTTGTAAAACTGATCAAAGCGGACTGCAAGCGCCTGGCAAAAAAGCATCGTGGATTTGTAGAATTCAAAGGTGATCGCTTCACCATCCTGCCCGCCGGCCGCCCGTTAACCCGAATCATCGCTGCCGGGTTTGATGCCTTCAACGCACCCAGCGACCGGCACAGCCGCGCGATCTAAAAGCACCGCGCGGCCAGCCTACACTCGCCCTTCAGCGCCTAAACGATCTTTGGAGTCAACGTGCGTCCGGCAAGATTGCTGTTGCGCCGTTTTTGAATGATCCACTCGGCGAATGCCAGATGAAGCGGCCATGCGGCAACCTGCGTGGCTTCAAAAAGCATATCATGCCCCTCTTCCCCCAAAATCAGGACCATTGGTAGCAGAATAAGGCTCAGTGTCGCGGCTGGCAGAGATATCAAATAGGCGCGGGTCATCCATTCGCCGTGGCGCACAAAGTTCCGTTGCCGCATCGCGCGCAACCCGATGATTATCGCCACAGCCCAAAAGCTGGAGGATATCAACCGCCCCCAGTAGAGCAGCGGGCTGCTAATATCCGGGTGCATCAAGGTCATCCAAATTCCGGCCACAGCGCCCAGCACACCTAGCGGGGCAATCACCCGCCCGCTCCGGCGGTGAAACCGCGGAAACCGCGCCCGTGTGCCGGGCAAAACCTGCAAGGCCCCCAAAACCAAAAAGGCAAGGCTGCCGAAAATATGCAAAAGCAACGGAACGCGGTCCACATAATCGCTGACAAACGCCAGCGCAAATTGACCCGCAACCATAATCTCGACCATACGGGCGGTGCCAAACCCCAGCGGAATCACAAAGATCAGCCCCAAAAATATTGGCAATAGTTTTCCGTTCACAGGCGAAGGTCCCATGGTGAATTCCTTTCAATAGGAGGTTTATTCCGGCCGCAGTTCCCCTGCCCTCTGAATAGAGGTTGTTCATCAAATCCGGATATTGGTATTTATATTAGTAGGTTAACTGGCCTCATCGATGTTGAAGACATCCTCCAGAGGTTTGTCAAAAACCCGCGAAATCAGAATTGCCAGCTCCAGAGTCGGTGAATATTTCGCGTTCTCAATCGCTACAATGGTCTGGCGGGTCACGTTGACACGTTCGGCCAGATCTTTTTGGGTCATTTCGTCCGCATCGAATCTAAGGCGTCGAATATTATTCGTGATTTTCAACTTGCCCATGGCTCAATACCCCCGGCGATAGCTGATAAATTTCACAACATCTGATGCCAGCGAACCCAATGCCATCGAGAAAAAGATGATATTAAACCCCGTAAGGGCAGACCACCCGATCGCAAGGCCGATAATGGTTAAAACAAACCCGCCACCGGCAAAGACCGCCACAGCAACGAAGCTGCGCATATCGAACATCCTGTCCCGCTCGTCCACCTTAAAGCTGGGCTTGGGGTCGCCGGTAAAGATCGCATAGGCGATGTTAAATAGAATTGTGCCACCTATTGTGGCCGCAATCGAAATGGGAATCACCCACACGACCATCCGCGCCCAAACGTTCACCGCATCCGGCCCGTCAAACAGACCCGCCGCGTTCATTTCAAGCAACTTGAGAATGATGTAAGCATCCACCGACAGGTTGATGAGGATGGATACAACGTTATTTCGGTCTTGATAGGTCATGGTTTGGTTCCTGAATAATGGCCACACTTGGCCCGAATGTCTTCCTTTGCATACACCATGTATGTGATTCTATTCTTTGTGTCAAATATTTTATACACGGTGAATATTATTTCATTCACCCCAATTCATCCGAACCCATCACTAGCCACACCAATTGCGCGGGCTTAACAAGCCTCGCGAGACAACAAGCGACATCCGCACTTCGTTCACATTTTTGTAGAGTTGGAGGGGGCCGAAAGCCCTGCAAAGGGTGCGATCTCTTGGGGAAAACGCACCCCTTGCAGAGAATAGGCTTGCTCTAGGCCCATAAGAGCGCGCCAGCTTTCAATGCTCGAAGCCGTGCTTCGAATGAAGGCATACTCCTAAATATCAGCGCTGGCGTCAATCACTATTTTCTTATTTTTTCGTTTTTGTGGGTTTTATGACATCTTTGTGTAAGTTGTGCGTTGGATTTATTACACCCTTGTATATTCGCACCGGTTTGTGCCATAAAACCACCCATAACGAACAATTTCGAACATAGAGCAGCCAATGGCCCAAAATCTTAGGCATGACGAGATCCTTAAAATCGCCCGCGACCTTGGTAAAGTAACCGTTGATGGCCTCAGCCGCGAGTTCGAGGTCACAGCCCAGACCATCCGGCGTGATTTAACCGAGCTATGCGATATGGGCCACCTCACCCGCGTGCATGGCGGGGCCATTCCGCCGTCATCCGTTATCAATCCCGGCTATGAAGAACGTTCACTGCTGGCTGTGCATGAAAAAGAGGCCATGGCCCAGCTTTGCGCCAGCAAAATCCCTGACGGCGCCTCATTGTTCCTTAATATCGGCACCACAACCGAGGCCGTGGCCCGCGCGCTTCTGAACCATAAAAACCTGATGGTGATCACCAACAATTTCAACGTCGCCAAAATTCTGTCAACTTCGCCCCATTCCGAGGTCATCGTAACCGGCGGCGTGTTGCGTCGCTCCGATGGCGGTCTGGTTGGCGATGTCGCCACAGAAATCATCCGCCAGTTCCGCGTAGATTATGCGGTGATCGGCATCGCCGCCATTGCCGATGATGGCATGCTGCTCGAGCATGACTTTCGCGAAGTGCGCGTGACCCAAGCCATCATCGAAAACGCGCGGCAAGCTTTTCTGGTCGCTGACGAAATAAAATTTAACCGCCGCGCGCCAGTGCGGATCGCCAGCCTCGCGGATATGGACGCCTTTTTCACCGACAAGGCCCCGCCCGCGCGGCTACAAAAACTGTGTGATGACCATGAAGTTGCCGTGCATATCGCAAAATAGGGCCGCTTGTGCTGCTTTGTTTTGCGAATTGCCGGATAAAAGTGTATTTGTCTCTTGTAATCAGTACCAGCCTAAGTAAGTTGCTACTCACATCCATGTACGAGGACAAAACAATGGCAAAAACATCAAGCGGCTACTCCTTAGCCCAAATACTTCTGCACTGGGCCATCGCGGCCCTGATCGTATTCCAATATGCGGGCCATGAGGCCATCGTCGAATTTGTAGAGTTGGTGGGGATCACCGCTGCAAGCTCTGGCGAAGTGCCAACCATGGCCCGCGCCCACGTGCTTGTCGGTATCCTGATCGGCGCGCTGATGGTTATTCGCGTGATTCTGCGTTTTGTATCGGGCACCCCGGCCCTGCCAAAAGAAGAAACACCGATGATGAAGCTGCTCGCCCACGCAACACATTTCACGCTGTATGCAGCTCTGTTTTTGATGCCAATGAGCGGTATGGCCGCTTGGTTCGGCCAGGTTGAAACCGCACTGGTCGCGCATAATGTGCTAAAAATTGTTCTGCTGGCTTTTGTAGCGCTGCACGTCGCGGCGGCGCTCTATCACCAGCTTATCCTGAAGAACCATCTAATCAAGCGGATGATGAAACCCGAATAAATAGACTGCGCCGGCGGAGTTTCCTCGCCGGCGCATCTCAATTTCCAGTCATGACGTCTTCGGTGACTTACATTTGAAACGCGAAGTTCACACCAAGACCAAGTGCGGTATTATCTTCCCATGTCCCGGCTGCGCCTGAGGAATCGCCGATCCAAATGTATTTGGCACCGCCCGTTATTTTGGTTGAACCCATTGTGTAGGTCAGGCCAGCTCCCAAGCTAAAGAAACCATCGGTTGGGGCCAAGGGGGATGGCTCACCACCCAGATTCTCTTCATATCCAACAGTAACCGCAGCTGAAAGCGTATCGGACAGTTTGCGGCCGACACCAAGGTTATAAGTGACCCGATCATCGTCATAGTCAACAAGCGAG
>DFBP01000296.1:0-284 GCA_002366685.1 Rhodobacterales bacterium UBA3077
ATGCTTTCACCCCAACCCTTGTGCGCCGCCTCTAGCGCGGTCCGCATGACATTGACGTTTCCGGTCGCATCAAATGTATAATCTGCACCGCCGTTGGTCAGCTTCACCAGATGCGCCACCAGATCGCCTTCGACCTCGGTCGGGTTAACGAAATCGGTCATTCCAAACTGCTCGGCCATCGGTTTCTTGCTGTCGTTCAGATCAACGCCGACAATCTGGTCTGCACCCGCCAATCGCAGACCCTGAATCACGTTCAAGCCGATACCGCCCAGTCCGAAAACAAT
>DFBP01000296.1:316-2527 GCA_002366685.1 Rhodobacterales bacterium UBA3077
TAGCAAACCTTGTCAAAAGGCGCGTCCTCGCGGATTTTCGCCAACGCGATTTCCGGCACAACCGTGTGGTTCGCAAAAGTCGAGCACCCCATGTAGTGGTAAATCGGTTGCCCATCGAGCGTACTGAAACGGGTCGTTCCGTCCGGCATTAGACCGGCACCCTGTGTTTCGCGGATGGACTGGCAAAGATTGGTTTTAGGGTTTAAACAGTACTCGCACTCGCGACATTCAGGCGTATAAAGCGGAATTACGTGATCGCCCACTTTCAAGCTCGTCACCCCTTCGCCGATTTCAATCACAACGCCTGCGCCTTCATGCCCAAGGATCGCGGGGAACAGGCCTTCGGGATCATCGCCGGACAGCGTGAACTGATCAGTGTGGCAAATACCCGTCGCCTTCATTTCTACCAGCACCTCGCCGGCCTTCGGACCTTCGAGATTTACGTCGATGACTTGCAATGGTTTTCCGGCCTCAAAGGCAACAGCAGCGCGCGTAATCATGGTTTTCTCCCAAATCGGTTTTGCGAATTTTCGGTTAATAAAATCTAGCCTGAGCTTAGATATTCCAGCCAAGCAAATCCAGCAGATTGACGAGAATGTTGCGAGTTTTATTCGCCTTGATGAAAGTTTCAAATCGTTGGGTGGAAGTATGATGCGTTTCTTGCTTGAAGCCTTGCCCGACTAATCGTCGTCGACCTTCCCTCGCAAGGCTTTCACCTGTCCGCGCTGTTTCTTACCCTCTATCCTTCTGCGCTTAGAAGCCAGCGTCGGGCGGGTTTTAACACGATACTTGGGACGGATAAGGGCTTGCAGGATCAGAGCCACCAGTTTTTCTTCAGCCTCCGCACGGTTTCGGGGCTGGGTCCGGTGTTTGTCTGCTGTAATCACCACCGCCCCGTCTTTTGTCCAACGCCTCCCCGCCAACTTTTTCAGGCGTGCTTTGGCAAATGGCGGCAAGTTGGGCGAACGCTCGGCTTCAAAGCGCAGCTCTACCGCTGTGGACACCTTGTTCACGTTCTGCCCACCCGGACCGGAGGAGCGCATAAAGCTTTCTGTTAACTCCCAGTCCTCAAGCGTTATATTTTCGTTAATGCGGATCATGGATGGGAAAGTATATCCCACAGCGCCGCAATGAAAGTACCGCTTTCACACTTTCATCATCAAACAAGCAAAAAGACGAACCCGAAGCCAATTCTCAAACATAGTGGCCCATTGTATTTGCGGTCCAATGATACGAAAGGCTCTTCGGCCTCAAGCTTGCGGAAATAAGGTGTAAAGCTGGCCGCGCCACGGATGATAAATATCAGTGCAAAAAGTAAAAATCCCAGCCTCAGCAATACACGTAAAAATCCGTCAGTAGGTAAAATCAAGCCGAGAACCGGAAACATGGCAACGACAAAGATTGCCGCCGCCACCATCGCTGCTAACCAGCCGGGAGGCATCTTAAGAATCCCCTTGGAGCCGACTACGGTCCTTGCCAGAGACTTTTCATTGTGGTCTGGCCAGTATCCACCCGTCGCCCAATACGCATGTAGGGCGGCAACGACCGAAAGGACAATTGATAAGGCGATAGAGACAAATAAGATCATGATGTGTGTCCAATATTTGGTGAGCAAGTTAGCGAATTGGTCACTCCGCTGCCTCCTGAACTGCTTTGAAGCCCCAAGAGTTGTCACGAACGCGAAGGCCCCAGTGCGCAATTGCCGGAATAACAATAAAAGTGATCCATTGGGGCATTGTCGCAACCGTTGCCAGTCGGCTTAGACCGTAGAAAATAAAGGCGCCCGCAAAAGCAAGATATTGCGAAGCAACCATATAGACCAATGCGAGCCTCAAGCGCGAATTCATCGCCCCAATAATCAGCGCGACGCTGTTGACCAGCAGAACCACCGTAACCGCATGCCAAAGTATCGAAGAATATGCTTTGAGCAAAACCGACAGCTCGCTATCCAGAATTGGCTTATGAACGTCGTTTCCACCTCCGATGACATGCAGGAATATCACCAGAGTCGAGAGGGTACCCGACAATAAAATCCATCTATTCATTTTGTAACTCCAGAATGCTGGAGCATTGGCAAATGCTGGCGACAGCCGAGGTAATAAGCAGCATCGATGGAAGTAGCGGAACGCCGGAAGAACAGTTGCGATTGCTGGTTGAAATGGCAACGGATGATCGAGGTGCCTTTTACGGCGGCGTGCGCGCGGAACAGGC
>DFBP01000051.1:0-1148 GCA_002366685.1 Rhodobacterales bacterium UBA3077
GTCCATATAGAACTGGTAGTTGGTAAACAGCACATGGTTTTGAAAATGCGCAGGGCTGGTGGCGGTATAATGTGCCAACCTTGCGAGTGAGTAATCAATGCGCTGGGCCGTGAAGGGCGCAAGCGGGCGCGCGCCGTTTGAATCTGTACCGGCGTTTCCGTTGGCGATGGCGTCATTGGTGCATTCCAGATCCGGCACATCAAAAAGGTCTCGTAGCGGCCGCTCGATACGGTCTTCGATGGCGCCCTCGATATGCGCGCCTTCTTTCATAGCAAAGTGCACAGGGATAGGGATGTCGGATATCGATACTTCCACCGGCACGCCGTGATTTTCGATCAGCAATCCGATTTGCTCTTCAAGATACCCCTCAAACAGGTCAGGGCGGGTTACGTTGATCGCGAATTTTCCCGGCTCGGAAACATGACCAAAGGCCAGCCGCGTGTCCACTTTGGCGTGGGTCGTTGTGGTGATACTTATCTGCGGATAAAAGGCACGGTAGCGCCCCGCAGGCGGTTCCCCCTCCATTACCGCCTCAAAATGGGCGCGCAAAAACTGGGTGGACTGGTTGTAGAGCGCTTGGAGAGCGGCCACAGCTTCCGCCGCGTCGGTATAGCGCTGCGCCTGAAGAGGCTCGGGCTGGATCAGGGGCAAGTCAAGGTGCTGGTTCATTCCGCGTCCTCCACGAACAATTCGGTTTTCTCGAAGGTGGTCACGTCAATCAGTCCCTTGTCCGAAATCCTGAGCTCGGGGATCACCACCAAACCCAGAAGCGAGTGCTGCATGTAGGCGTTGTTCAAAGTGCAGCCGCATTCAGCCATGGCTTCCACCATTTGCTGCGCATTGGCGGCAACCTCAGCCGCTGGCGCATCAGACATTAGCCCACCAATCGGTAGCTTCACCAGTGCCAGCTCTTTGCCTTCGGAAATCACAACCACCCCGCCTTGCACTTCCTGCAAGCGGTTGGCTGCCTGTGCCATGTCAGCCTTGTTGGTCCCGATCACAATCATATGGTGGCTGTCATGCGCCACGGTTGAGGCCATCGCGCAGGGTTTGTTGTAGCCAAAGCCGGAGACAAACGCGTTAACAACCTCACCGGTTTCCCGATGCCGCTCGACCAGCGCAATCTGGCAAACATCTTGCGCGAGGTC
>DFBP01000051.1:1253-3271 GCA_002366685.1 Rhodobacterales bacterium UBA3077
CCGCCCCATATGCACCGAATTTCGTGCTGCATCCGGCCATGTGTAATCTGGCTCTTCGCACAGGATATTCCCGTCTTGCGCAACCACATGCCCTCGGGCGATTACGGTCTCGATCGGTAAGGTTCTCAGATCGGAAGTTAAAATAACATCCCCCCGCCGCCCCGGCGTGATCGAGCCAAGCTCACGCTCCAGGCCAAAGTGCGTGGCGGTGTTGATCGTGGCCATTTGCAGCGCCACCAGCGGGTCTGCCCCGCAGTCAATGGCATGGCGTACCACGCGGTTCATGTGGCCGTCATGCACCAAAGTGCCGGAGTGGCTGTCATCGGTGCAGAGCACAAAGTTACGCGAATCCAAACCCTTTTCGGTGATTGCAGTGATTTGGGTTTCCACATCATACCAAGCCGAGCCAAGCCGCAGCATCGCCCGCATCCCCTGGCGCACCCGCATTATGGCATCCGCTTCACAGGTGCCCTCATGGTCATCTGCCGGCCCACCGGCGGCATAAGCATGAAATCCGCTCAAATCAGGGCTGGCATAATGTCCGCCCACAGTTTTGCCCGCGTTTTGCGTGGCCGCAATAATCGCCAACATCTTGGGGTCGGCGTTCATCACACCGGGGAAGTTCATCATCTCCCCCAATCCGATGATGTTGGGCCACTGCATCGCCTCCACCACATCGGCGGGTAATATCTCGTGGCCGGTGGTCTCCAGCCCGGGCGCTGAAGGCGCACAGCTCGGCATCTGTACAAACACATTGATCGGCTGCGCAAGGGCCTCGTCATGCATTTCGCGCACACCGGGCAGGCCCATCACGTTGGCAATTTCGTGCGGGTCCACAAACATTGTGGTGGTGCCATGCGGAATAACAGCGCGGCTGAATTGTGTAACCGTCAACATACCGCTTTCGATATGCATATGGGCATCACACAGGCCCGGAACGGCAAAGCGCCCCTTCGCGTCAATCACCTGTGTATCTGGCCCGATCAGCGAGTCGCGGGGCTCACCGCAATAAGCAAAGCGGCCGTCTGCAATTGCAATTGTGCTGCCTTCAAGCACCTCGCGTGAGTGCACATTCACCCATTTGGCATTTGTAATAACCATATCGGCGGCATCGCGGCCAGCCGCTACAGCAATCAGGCGGGGGGCAACCTCGGCCCATGATTTAATGGAATTAGTCATGCGACAATCTGCCATAAGTGGCAGAAATCATTCAAGTGAATTTTTGACCGTTTGCAAAAACTTCACAAACCATGGCTTCAAGCACCTCGGCATCTGCACTTGTAAAAGCACTTGCTTGATTACTGTCGATATCCAGCACTCCCAAAAGTGCTCCCGCCTCGTCAAAAACTGGCACGACTATCTCTGAAACCGTATCGCTCGAACACGCAATATGCCCTTCAAACGCTTCTACATCATCTACGATCAGGGTGCGCCGCTCCCGAGCCGCCGCACCACACACGCCTTTGGAAAAAGGGATCGTGAGGCAGCCGTGCCCGCCCTGATATGGCCCGACCTTCAAGACGTCCCCTCCGATATTGCGATAGAACCCGACCCAGTCAAATCGCTCATCCCCATGAAACAACTCGCAAGAAACCGTGGCCATATTGGCAATCACATCGGTTTCTCCGTCGCAAACCGCCCGTATATTCAAAATCGCCTGTTCCATGCGAATCCCTTGCTTCTTTTCTGCAAAATACTCGCAGGGGGAATTGCGAAGCAAGGGGGGCGGCAGCCCCCAAATAAAAAACCGCCGCAGTTTCCTGCGGCGGCCTTCGTCTCATCAGCTTGGTTTAGCCGTTTGTAAAGTCGGGATAGGCTTCCATCCCAAGCTCGGTTGAATCCAGCCCGTTGATCTCGGCTTCGGCGCTTACCCGAATTCCCATCGAAACTTTCAGAACCATCCAAAGCGCCGCTGACACCGCAAACACAAATCCGCCGACAACCACAATCCCGAAGGCCTGTGTGGCGAAACTGGCAGCTTCGTTGGTGAAGGCTACGGCCATGGTGCCCCAAATCCC
>DFBP01000051.1:3391-6881 GCA_002366685.1 Rhodobacterales bacterium UBA3077
GCCAAAGCACCGTTCAGCATCATGGTCAGGTCCGGCTTTTTGTAAACCAGCTGGGTCAGGATCAAGGCTGCCACTGCACCGGCGGCTGCGGCTGCGTTGGTGTTGGCAAAGATCCGGCTGATGTCAGCCACGTTGCCTGCGGTGTTCATGTAAAGCTGCGAACCGCCGTTAAAGCCGAACCAGCCCATCCACAGGATGAATGTCCCCAGAGTGGCCAATGGCAGGTTGGAGCCCAACATCGGAACTACGCGACCGTTTTTGTATTTACCGATACGCGCACCAAGGATGATGGCACCAGCCAGAGCCGCCCAGCCGCCAACCGAGTGCACAACTGTCGAGCCTGCGAAATCCTGAAAGCCTGCTTCAGCCAGGAAGCCGCCGCCCCATTTCCAGCTGGCCTGGATCGGATAAATCACAGCCACAAGAATGGTCACAAAGATCAGGAAGGGCCACAACTTGATCCGTTCGGCCAAAGCACCCGATACAATTGAGGCGGTTGCCGCCGCAAACATCAGCTGGAAGAAGAAATCCGAGCCAACCGAAGCGTAAGTCAGGTCAACCGCATCCGCGGCTACGCCCACCGGCTCCAGTGCTGTGGTGCTAAACGCGCCGAGAACTCCGGCAACTGTCCAGGCGTCCCCCGGATACATCAGGTTATAGCCAACCAGATAATACATCACCGCCGCAATCGCGAAGAGCGCGATGTTTTTGGTCAGCTGCATCGTTACGTTTTTGGAGCGCACAAGTCCGGCTTCGAGCATCGAGAAGCCGGCAGCCATCCACATTACCAAAAAGCCCATCACGAGGAACATAAAGGTGTTGAGAATAAAGCCGATCTCTTCGGGAATTTGCGAGTCGGCGTCTTGCGCCAATGCCGGGCTAGCGAGCATAAGTGCTGTAGCAGCCCCCGTAAGTTTTGTAAGTTTAGACATGGTATTTCCTTGTTTATGTTCGCTTAGATAGCTTCTTCGCCGGTTTCACCGGTGCGCACGCGCAAGGCGCTTTCCACATCCAGCACAAATACTTTGCCGTCCCCGATAGAGCCGGTTTTGGCTGTCGCGGCGAGGGTTTCCACCACTTGGTCCGCGATATCAGCGGCCACCACCATTTCGAGCTTCACTTTGGGCACAAAGTTCACCACATATTCGGCTCCGCGATAAATTTCGGTATGTCCGGCCTGCCGCCCATAGCCTTTGATTTCAGAGACCATAAGGCCCTGAACGCCAATTTCGGTGAGGGCTTCACGCACCTCTTCGAGCTTGAACGGTTTGATAGCTGCGATGATCAGTTTCATTGCTTCTCCTAGCGATCTTGGGTTTTGGTGCACAGGCACCGATTGCCATCTGTTTCAGCTTCCGTTGCTTAAAAAGGAAGATTTACGCTTTGGAGAAAAGGTAAATATCAAGGTCGTTGACTAATAAATAGGCAATAGTATTGATGTGATTAATGTGTAGGCAATTGTGAAAGGGCAAAATTGCGCTGATGGCAGAATCACCTCTCCACAAACCCGGTCAGCTTGGATAGGATAAGGCAAATAATACGAGCACGCAGGCAGCCAAATGGCAGACAAAAAACACCCCCCCGCCAACAAGCGGGCCAAAGCCACGCCCGAACCACCCTCACTGGTGGCTCGTCGTACCGATAAGGTGTCGTCAAAGGCCAAACCCAAAAAAGCGGCGAAGAAGCCAACCAAAGCTCAGCCACGGAAAGCCGCCAAAAAGCCGACCAAGCGCAAAGCCGGACCCAAGCGCGGGCTAGTCTCGCGCGCGTTTCGCTGGCTGTCCCGTACAATTTTCGGCATCCTTTGGTGGTTTACATGGCGCGGTGCCGCTGTCGGCGCGTTGGTCATGGCGCTCTGGACCGGTTACTATTATGTGCAGCTCCCGCCGATGGAAGCCCAGCTTGACGGCCGCGCCCGTGGCTCGGTTCGCTTGCTGGATCGTTACGGCAACATATTTGCGTGGCGGGGTGAGCAGTTTGACGGCTCGCTGCGCACCCAATCGGTTACCCCTGCGTTGCGCAATGCGGTTGTAGCGACCGAGGACAAGCGCTTCTATTCCCACTTTGGGATCAGCCCGCGCGGCATTGCCAGCGCCATTCGCATTAACCTGCGGGAAGGCCGTGGGCCGCTTTCCGGCCATGGCGGTTCCACCATCACCCAACAGGTTGCCAAGCTGCTTTGCCTTGGGGAAACCGACAGCACAGAATCCGAGTGTCGCCGTCAATCCATGTGGCGCAAGGTGCAGGAAGTGCCGTTTTCATTCGCCATGGAACTTAAGTATTCCAAAGACGATATCCTTTCGATCTACCTGAACCGCGCGTACCTTGGCGCAGGGGCCTATGGTTTTGAAGCTGCCGCCCAGCGCTATTTCTCCAGATCGGCGCGGGACCTGACCAATGCTGAATCCGCTATGCTCGCGGGGCTGCTCACCGCCCCCAGCCGCTTTGCCCCGACCCGCAACCTCCAGCGCGCACAAGACCGCGCCTCGGTGGTCATCGGGTTGATGGAAACGCAAGGTTACCTAAGCCGCATCGAGGCCGAAATCGCCCGCGCCGCGCCAGCAACGCTCTCGCAAACGGCCCAAACCCTGATTGGTGGAGACTTTGCCGATTGGGTCATGACCATGAACGGCGACGAGGTTTTGCAGGCCTTCACCCGCGATACCGCGGAAGATGTTGAAATTCTCACCACCTTTGACCCCGCCATCCAGCGCGCCGCAGAAGAAGCCCTTGAATTTATCTTCGAGACCAAGGTGCGCGAAGGTTCCGAAGCGCAAGCGGCCATTGTGGTGACCTCGCCCGACGGGGCGGTGCGCGCCGTTGTCGGCGGCCGGAACATCGAGGGAGACTACTTTAACCGCGCAACGCAAGCGCTCCGCCAAACCGGCTCTTCCTTTAAGCCGTTTGTTTATGCTGCCGCGCTTGAGGCCGGTTTTACGCCCAACAATATTGTCGAGGATGCCCCGCTCACGATCAATGTTCCGGGTTCTGGCCCCTACAGTCCGAAAAACTATAACCGGGAATACATGGGCCTGATGACCATGACCGAAGCTTTAGCGCGGTCAATTAACACGGTTGCGGTGCGCCTCTCCGAAGAGGTTGGCCGCGAGCGGGTGCGCGCCATGGCGGCAGATTTTGGCATAACGACCGAGATCGCCACCGGCCCTTCGGTGGCGCTGGGCGTTTCCGAGACCAGCTTGCTGGAAATGACCGGTGCCTATGCCGGCTTCCTGAACGGCGGGCGCTTGAGCAAGCCCTACGGCATGTTGGACCTAACGCTGCTGGACGGCTCGCGCCCGTTTCCTGTCAGCCGCCCGAGCAATGGCCGCAGGGTGCTGAGCGAATTGGCGGACGGCTACCTCGTTTATATGCTCAATCAGGTGGTCGAAACCGGTTCGGGCCGACGTGCGCAAATAGATGGTTGGCAAGTGGGTGGCAAAACCGGTACCACCCAAGGGGCGAAAGACGCTTGGTTCCTTGGTTTCACGGC
>DFBP01000031.1:0-530 GCA_002366685.1 Rhodobacterales bacterium UBA3077
CGGTTGTCACGCGCTATAGGCAGCAATCGAACGACCGCCCCCTGCGCCTCTAGCTGGGCTTTGATGGCAAAATTATTGGAGGTGATGATCTGGGTTGGCCCGGGGGTTTCACCGGGCATCACCAGTTCGTCGCCGGTCGGAATAACCGCAACGACCGGTTTTCGGGTCACCGGAACATTCGGAATGTTCATGGCAGCGAGTAGAGCTATGTCTGCCGAGGAAAGGCGGCGCGGGGCTTCGAGCGTGTCCCCGACCTTGAAATCAGCTCCGACGGGGCGCAGGTTTAATCCGTCACCCGGGGCATCGTTGAGGATAACAACATTACCTTCACGGGCAACATTTTCTTGAATGACAACACGGTCTGCCCCTTCCGGCACGGCACCTCCGGTGAATATGCGCACAGTTTGGCCCGCGCCCACAGTGCCTTCGAACTGTCCGCCAGCCGGGGATTCCCCGATCAGGTCAAGTTTTGCACCGGGGTTAAGATCTGCGGCCCGTAAAGCATATCCGTCCATGGCCGAAGCGCGAAA
>DFBP01000031.1:603-7265 GCA_002366685.1 Rhodobacterales bacterium UBA3077
AGCACGCGCGCCAAGGCTTCAGCTACAGGGGTTAGCGCCATCATTCAGCCTCGAACAATCCGGATTTGCCGCCATCTTTGAGTACAAGACGGATCTCTGAAATTGTCATGGTTTTATCCACGGCTTTGACCATGTCATAGACCGTGAGTGCCGCGAGGCTCACTGCAGTCAGCGCTTCCATTTCAACTCCGGTCTGGCCGGTGTTTTTTACGGTTGCCTCAATATCAATTCCACATTTTTTGGTGTTGATCTCCAACGCCACTGCAACTTTGGAAAGCGCTAACGGGTGGCACAATGGAATGAGGTCATGGGTTTTTTTGGCGCCCAAAATACCGGCCAGACGGGCAACCCCCAGCACATCCCCTTTTTTGGCTTTACCTTCGGTAACCAAATTCAGCGTGCTCCGTTGCATGGAGATAAAGCCCTTTGCCACCGCCACACGTGACGTAACAGGCTTTTCAGAAACATCGACCATATGGGCCGCGCCCTCGTCGTCAAAATGTGTCAGATCAGACATCTAGGACTCCATAATCGGGTTTGCGAGCAGGTTCCGCGTGGCGGCTTCTACATCCTGTTGCCGCATCAGGCTTTCGCCAATCAAAAATGCACGGGCCCGGTTTTTGGCCATTTCAGCAAGATCGTCCGGTGTAAACAAACCGGATTCAGAAATGATGATCCGGTCTTGGGGGATCATTTTTGCCAGTTCTTTGGTGGTATCCAGCGAGGTTTCAAAGGTTTTGAGGTTGCGGTTGTTGATCCCCATAAGAGGGGACTTGAGCTTCAAGCCCCGTTCAAGCTCTTCCTGATTATGCGATTCAATCAAAACATCCATGCCCCATTTTTCGGCGGCATCTTCAAGTTCCGTGGCCTGAGCATCCGATAGGCTGGCCATGATTAGCAAAATGCAATCTGCCCCCCAGGCCCGTGCTTGGGCCACCTGATAGGGGTCATACATGAAATCTTTGCGCAGGGCGGGCAGGGTGGTGGCAGACCGTGCGCTCACAAGAAATTCCGGAGCACCTTGAAAAGAAGGGGTGTCGGTTAAAACCGAAAGGCAGGCAGCCCCCCCTAATTCATAGGCTTTTGCCAAGGCGGCCGGATCAAAATCTTCACGGATCAAACCTTTGGAAGGGCTCGCCTTTTTGACTTCTGCAATAAGGGCATAACCGGATTTACTTGCCGTCCGTAAGGCATTTGTAAAACCCCTTGGTGGACTGGCGCTGCGTGCGCGTTCTTCAATTTCCGAAAGCGGCGTTTCAGCTTTTTGAGCGCTGATTTCTTCCAGCTTGTAAGCTTTAATTTTGTCCAGAATATCCATGCGGTGGTTTTAGCGTGGTTTATGAGGCAAGCGCAATTGTCATTTGCGCCCCAACCAAGAAAGCGCCGTGGCAAAGCTTTATAAACGGCGTGACAAAAGGAGTAGCGGCTACGCTTTGGAGGTGATCTCGGCGAGCTTGGCAACCGCCGCCCTTGCCTTGCCTGAATCAATGCTTTCGGCCGCGATTTCTACACCTTCTTTTAAAGAACCCGCCTTTTCAGCGATCACTAGGGCCGCGGCGGCGTTTAACAAAACGGCATCCCGATAGCCGCCTTTTTCGCCGCCAAGGACCGCTCGAAGAGCGGCACCGTTATACTCAGGTGTTCCACCTGTGATCTCCGCAAAGGGATAAACCGGAAGGCCAGCATCTTCGGGGTGGAGTTCACCCTGCAAAATCACATCGTTTTCCAGTTTGGCAACTTTAGTGGTGCCGCAAATGGTAATTTCATCGTTGCCGTCAGACCCGTGGACCAGCCACGCGCGCTCGGAGCCCAAATCCTGCAAGGTTTCGGCCATGTGAACTAGCAAATGTGGCGTAAATACACCCGTGAGCTGGCGTTTTATGCCTGCCGGGTTCGTGAGCGGGCCAAGAATATTAAAAATCGTGCGCGTGCCGAGTTCTAGCCGTGCGGGCATCACGTGGCGCATGGCGGGGTGATGCATCGGGGCCATCATAAAGCCGATATTGGCTTCGGCGAGGGCTTGCTCAACGATTTCCGGAGAAACCATCACATTCACGCCCATCTGGCCCAAAGCATCGGCGGCACCGGAAAGGGACGAAATGTTTTTGTTCCCGTGCTTAGCAACAGGAACCCCTGCACCGGCAACGGTAAAAGCTGTAGCTGTAGAGATATTAAGTGTCGCCTTTCCCGTGCCTCCGGTTCCCACAATATCCATTGCGTTGGCGGGGGCATTGACGGGCGTGCACCGGGCCCGCATGGCGCGGGCCGCAGCCGTGATCTCGACCGGCGCTTCGGAGCGCGTGCGCAAAACCATCAGGAAACCGGCGATCTGCGAAGGGGTTGCGTTGCCATCCATGATAATATCAAAGGCCGCCTGCGCGTCGGTGCGGGTTAGGGGACCATCAATGGCTTTTGCGATTATTGGTTTAATTTGGTCGCTCATGCTGGCTCCTTGGCTAGGTTCAGGAAATTGCGGAGCATTGCGTGGCCATGCTCTGTTGCGATGGATTCAGGATGAAATTGCACGCCGTGGATCGGCAGGTCACGATGCTGCAAGCCCATTATCGTACCGTCTGCCACTTCTGCGGTAATTTCGAGACATTCAGGCAAGGAGGCTCGCTCAACAGTAAGTGAATGGTACCGTGTTGCCTTAAAGGGGCTTGGCAGGTCGGCAAACACCCCCTTGTTTTTGTGAATGATTTCACCGATTTTGCCGTGCACAATCTCGTCGGACCGGACAACCTTGCCACCGAAGGCTTGCCCGATGCTTTGGTGGCCGAGGCAAACTCCCATGAGGGGCGTGTGGGCCTTGGCAGCCGCCGCGATCAACCCAAGGCAAATGCCTGCTTGATCCGGGTCACACGGCCCGGGCGAAAGAAGAATCGCATCCGGCTTTAGGGCCATGGCCTCCTCGACGGTCACTTCGTCATTTCGTTTTACCATAACTTCTTCGCCGAGTTCCCCGAAGTAGTGCACCAAATTATAGGTAAAACTGTCGTAATTATCTATGAGCAGTAGCATCTTGGGTCTTTCGCAAATAATTTACTTATTGGGGGCTTCCAGAGGGGCGCGGTTATGGGTAGTGTATTAACAGTATCGCAGGGGAAGTAAAATCCCCGTTTGAAAAGGAATACCAAAGGAATATCCATGGCGACGTCAAGCAACTCTGGCGGCGGCTTTTCCATAGGCGTAATTTATGGACTGCTCGTCAGCACCACGTTGTATCTAGTACTTTGTTTTCTATTTCCCGTAACTCTAGTCAATGCAACCGCCCAGCAGGGCGAGCCCGCAAACGTGGATTCTGCTGCGCCGGTTATAGCCGAGAGCGTAGAGACGCCGCTGGCGCCCGTTGATCCTTCGCAGCCGCTTGCACCTGAGATGCAGGTTGCTTCAATGGTTCAGCCGGATGTTGGTGAAAACACAAGTATTTCGGTTGGCGGTGCGGGGGATTCCAGCCCGGCCAGTCTGGTAAACCCTCAAATTGAGGGCTCTGTGGCGGCGCCGGAGCCATCGGTTGAGACCGAAAGTGCTGGCGTGCCCGATATTGGATCGAATACCCCCGGTACTGCCGCGCCTGCTGACCAAAGCGAAGGCCAGCCAATCACGACGGCCTCGGTCGAAACTGTTAGTGAACCCGTTGCCGCACCCGAAGTGCTTGCGCAGTCGGCGTCCGGACCAGCGCTTGAAGTTTTTGCGGTTTCGTTCACCGGTGACACCTCCAAGCCCATGCTGGCTATCGTTCTTGAAGACACGCGGGAAACATCACTTCAACCCTTGTTTGACACTGGTCGGCCGCTCAATTTCGCCTTGCCGTCTGATATAGATTCATCGGTATCCGCGCAAAGCATAAGAGAAAGTGGCTACGAAGTTGTGGCAATGCTGCCGAGAGGCATGAGCCCGATTGATAAGGTTTCGGATAATGTCACACAGTATTTGCAAAATGTTCCGGTAGCCGTGGCTTTGTTGGATGCGAGAACTTCTGGCATCATGCGAAATCGCGATGCGATGAATGAGGTGCTTGATACCACGCAGCCCGCAGGCCTCGGTGTTATTACATTTGCAGGCACCGGCGATCTGGTGGCAAGAGATCAGGCTTCCCGTGCTGGTGTAGCCTACGGGAATGTGGTTCAGGTTATTGATAAAACACCGGATGTTGATTTGATTTTGCAGGCTCTGGATCGCGCGGCGTTTGATGCACTCACCAAAGGGAGTT
Source organism: Rhodobacterales bacterium UBA3077 (assembly GCA_002366685.1). Taxonomy (GTDB): domain Bacteria; phylum Pseudomonadota; class Alphaproteobacteria; order Rhodobacterales; family Rhodobacteraceae; genus UBA3077. Next base: position 4,817 of record DFBP01000031.1, read on the forward strand.
CTATCGTTTTTGCCCGAACCAAGCCCGAAACCATTGAAGCCATTGTGCGCTGGATGGACGGTGCATTTGCGCAACGATTGCAAATCGTTCCTGTCAGCGTGGCTATCCAGCGCCCGGCGAATTAGGACTAAGCCGGACGGAGACCTTATGTGATTAGGGAAGCTTAGCGATCACGCGGATGCCGCATGGGATTTTCGCGCAAGATCACCGGTGACCCATTCCATAACGGTGCGGTAAACCAAATAGAATACGACCGGCGTTGCAACGGCCAACCCTGCGTATGCAGCGGCTGTGGCGATAAACCCAATTCCCTTTTCTATCGCCATAAGCTGCGTGCTTACAAATGATGCGAGTGGAAAGGTGAACGCCGCAAATACGGGGGTATAGCCCCCCTTCAGCATCCAGGGCGCGAGCAAAATAAGCCCAATAGCTATAGCGTTCGTAATCCAATAGAAAAAGATAAAGGCGGATTCGTAACCGAGACTACCGAAACAAATAGCAAACAAGCAAGCCGGGGCTAAAAAAATCACGGTAGAAGGCCGGAGGGTCTTGGGAATTGGGTCACTTTTGAGCGTAAACAAAATGCCGATTGTGATGATCACATAAGCTATTAAAGCCGCAAAAACCAATATTTGGCTTTGCCATACATACCCAAGGGGAATACCCGCGATTGGGCCCACAACCGGCCCGACAAACGTGAGGTATTGAAAAGGGGAAAAGTGCCGGGCTTCCGGTGGATCTTTCCAAATCGCGTATAACACGATGGCGCTTGCGAAGATTTGCATAACAACGCCGGTCCACCAAACCAGTGGTACGGATATCCCAAACGGGAGCAGGGCGGCAGCCAGAAGCATCATCGCCATCGCCATAGTCGCAATACCGGCCCGTGCGGGGGGTGTACGCATATCTTCGAACAAGACCGCAGGGCGCGCGATTAGCTTGGCAATATAGAAACCGAGGAACCAAAGGAAATATCCCGTTGCTGCCGCGAGCATCAAATTGCTTAGATCTTCAGATGCCCAAGGGAAGATATCAGACGCATGCCGCCAAGCGAGCGCGAGTGATAGAAAACCGAGACATACGGGAAAAGCAGCGGGCGGGGTTTGCCGCCAAAGAGGGGTTTCAAGTAACAAGTAAGCGTCCACCTTATGGTTTATATTATTATTACAAACTTTAAGGGAAAAATTGACTTCAAATCAAGCCCGCTAAAATTATCGCAAGTAAAAAAATCAGTTGGAACGGGTAATTCCGAACAATGCGGCCTCTATAGCGGCCTGTTTTAGGGCTTTAGACTTGTTGACCGTTTCCTGATACTCGGCTTCGGCAACACTATCATAAACCACGCCGCCGCCTGCTTGCACATAAAGTGTTTTGTCTTTGATCACACCCGTGCGCAACGCTATGCAAATGTCCATATCGCCATTGGCCGCGAAATACCCAAAGCCACCGCCATAAACACCGCGTTTCTCGCTTTCCAGCTCGTCGATGATCTCCATCGCGCGCACTTTGGGGGCACCGGAAACCGTGCCAGCGGGCAGGCCTGCGAGCAGTGCGCTAAGCGCGTCATGGTCATCGGAAAGCTCGCCCTGAACGTTTGAAACGATGTGCATCACATGGCTATAACGTTCGATTATAAATTGCTCATTCGGGTTCACGGTTCCAATTTTAGCCACTCGGCCAACATCATTCCGGCCGAGGTCCAGAAGCATCAGATGTTCGGCACATTCTTTTGGGTCGGCCAACAGGTCTTTTTCAAGAGCTTGGTCCTCCGCCTCATTTTTGCCGCGCGGTCGTGTGCCGGCAATAGGGCGAATGGTGACTTTGTTATCCTTAACCTGAACCAATATCTCCGGGCTGGCGCCAACAATTTGATAGCCGCCAAAATTGAAATAGAACATGTAGGGAGAGGGGTTTGTGCGGCGCAAGGCGCGGTAAAGCGTAAACGGTGGCAGCGTAAAGTCCTGTTTCCACCTTTGGCTAGGCACAACCTGAAAAATATCTCCGGCCTTTATGTATTCCTTGGCCTTTTCGACCATATCGAAATACTCGGATTTGGTCATATTCGAAACGGGCTCTGCAGCCGAGGTTTCCTCTAATTCGTTAATTCCGGCAACTGCGGGGCGGTCCAACTCGCGGAGCGCATCGGCTACGCGCTCGGCGGCTTGGGCATAGGCAGCGCGGGCCGAAAGGCCGGAGTTGACCCATGCAGGCGAGATAACCGTTACCTCCCCCTTAACCCCGTCAACGACAACCACAACCGAAGGGCGCTGCATTACGGCATCGGGTAATCCAAGAGGGTCAGGGTTGATATCAGGCAAGTGTTCTACAAGGCGGATCATGTCATACCCAAGAAAGCCGAAAAGCCCGGATGACATTGGCGGGAGGTCTTCGGGGAGGTCGATTGCACTTTCGGAGATCAGGTTGCGAAGGCTGGTAAGCGGGTCACTTT
>DFBP01000031.1:7341-9835 GCA_002366685.1 Rhodobacterales bacterium UBA3077
ATGATCGAATAACGCCCCCGCACTTCGCCGCCGGTCACCGATTCAAGGATAAAGCTGTCTTTTCGCCCCTGCGTCACCTTGAGCATCAGCGAAACTGGCGTATCCAGATCCGCGACTATTCGCGACCAGACAACCTGATTTTTCCCTGCGTTGAAGGCGGTTTCGAAAGCGGGAAAGCTGGGCGTAAGGTTCATTGTTTACCGCGCAACGCTTGCGATGATCTGGTCGATCAGCGCCTGATTGATAGAAATATCGGTGCTGGTAACAACGCCATTGGCAAACAATATATAAATATCCGATGCAACGTCATTTTTTATTTGCGCATTGGCCTGCGCCATAAAGGTTTGGCCGTTTTCGCTTTCAGGGTCAAACGCAGATGCGCCGGTAATTTTGACGATATAAGCACCTGTGTCACTTGGGTAGACAGCGGTGGATCCCTCTTCTTGATCAAAGATTTCCAGCCCGACCAAGGGGGGTAGCCCAACCGGAGGTGCCGTGCGGGTGGTGTTGTTTTCCTCATGGGCGGTTAGGCCTATGGCCGCAATTGTGCCTGCAAGATCAGCCCCCGCTTCTACCTGTGCTTTGAGTTCGTCAGCATAGGCCTGAACCCTTGCCACCGTCGCAAGTTGTATTGCCCCCTCAAGGGCGATTTCCCGGGTTTCTTCGAGAGATTGAAGTCGCGCAGGGATGATGTCGTCAACGCGCAGTGCGAAAATCCCGCCGCTTTCCAGCTCAACAAGATCACGCTCTTCGCCTATATCCGCCGAAAGCGCTTCATTGACAAAGGCTGGATCGGTCGAGATTTCTTCTGACGAGTCCTCGTTGTAGGCGATCGCAAAGAGCTGCATATCGGTTTCGTCGGCAAGCTCTTCGAGGCTGGCCCCGCCGGCAATAAGGTCATCAATGGCGCCAATTTTGGTAAGCATCAAAGAGGCAGCCTGACCCGCCGCAAGTGAGTCACGAATTTCTTCCCGAACGTCTTCTAGTGAAACGACATTGGCGGCGAGAGCAGCATTCACGCGAAAGATGGCCGGACCAAGCGTTGCCTGCACAGGGCCATACACCCCCGTTTCGTCACTGCCAAACAGCATCTCGGCGGCTTCAGTTGATAGTTGGGCGGCGCGGACGAGGCCTATATTGGTTTCACTTGCCGTCAATCCGCGCTCGCTCGCGATTGTGTCAAACTCAGCATCACCCGTTGATATCCGTTCCATGGCGGCGGCTGCGGTCTCTGCATCCGGGAATATGATCCGGTCAACAATGCGGCGAGCCGGTGTATTAAGGGTTGCCTCACGGGCCTTGAATTCTTCCTGAATTGCAGCGTCGCTCACCTCAACGGATTGGCTGAGCATTGCCGGCGTGAGCGCAGCATAGGTAATACTGCGCGTTTCGAGGCTTGTAAATGTTGCTGGGTTGGCTTCGTAATAAGCCACAATGTCGGACTCGCTGGGCGTATCGGTTTCTGATGCGAGTACGGTCGTATCTATCTCAGCCCAAGTTACATTGCGGGTCTCGCCGATGAAATCCATCAATATGCGGGCTGCAGTATCTTGGCTGGCAATACCGCCTGAAACCGCACCGCTGATTAGGTTTTGGGTTTGGTCTAAGCGAAGCAGGTTTTCGTAGTCAGGGCGACTGATACGCTGCTGGTTGAGAACCAGATCGTAAGTGGCTTCGGAAAATACGCCTGCAACCTGAAAAGCAGGATTGGCGAGAAGGGACTCTCGAACGGCTTCATCACCAACCGATAAGTTCAGTTTTTTGGCTTCATTCGCCAATGCTGCCAGCGTGACCTGTCGGCGAAGGCTTGTCTGGTCTACCCCAAAAAGCTGTGCTTGCTGAAATGTCAGGTTTTGGCCATATTGCTCTGACATGCGGCTAATATCTTGTTGAAAGCCTGTTAGGAAATCGTCAGCCGATATTTCTTCATCGCCGATGGTCGCAACAGTGGTTCCGCCCGAGGTCTGAAAAGCACCGGTGAGGCCGAAGCCACCCAAACCGACAATGAGCAGGCCCATGATCCCCCATACCAGAATGCCGGATTTCTTTTTGCGCGTTTCACTCGACATATTGTGTAGCCCTTATGAATGTATCCGGATTGTTTTATGGTGTGGCAGCAGGCGTGACAAGAGGAAAGGCATTACGAAAACGGACAGGTTTGTCGATTGCACGGGGCATCGAGCCCCGCACAATCGAGGCTCCCCTTGGCGGAGAGCCGGCAATGGCTTGACCTTTGCGCAATGGCGGGCGATAGCAGCGCCATGGCACTTGCACCGATACTGACCCTCTCCGAAATTATGCTCACGTTTGGCGGCAATCCGCTGTTTGACGGGGTAGAGCTGACCGTGCACAGCGGTGAGCGAATATGCCTTGTGGGGCGCAATGGTTCCGGGAAGTCTACATTACTGAAGGTCATGGCCGGGCTGATGGAGGCTGATGCTGGCGGGCGCTTTGTCCAGCCGGGCATGGCTGTGGCCTATATGGCGCAGGACCC
>DFBP01000236.1 GCA_002366685.1 Rhodobacterales bacterium UBA3077
TTCTCTGCGTTGTAGATCTTCTTAAACTGACCCGCCACGGCACCCAAAACAACCTTATCGCTCTTTGGCAGATGCTTCTTGACCTGTTTTGCGAGAAACTTTTCGGGCCCAGTGTCTAACACCTCCTGCGTGACTGATTTTGCAATGGCGTCGCCAAAGCTTTTGGCCTGTTTCTTAAGCACCTTCTGGGCATCTTTCTCAGCTTTCTGTATCAGCATCTGAAGGATAAGGGCTGGATCCATTCCAAATATCGACATGTTCAAAATCTCCATTGAAAAATTTGTGGATTATAGAAAAAATGGCTCTTTTCATTAATTTTGACGTTTGCTCCCAACACGAATTAAAAAGGCCTTGTTATTGATCAATTGCAGCTCGAAACACGCCCTCGCCGAGTATCTTCAGTCCGGTACTGTCCACAACCAGATGGACAGGCGGACCATTGCCGAGCCTTGGCTTTGTGAGCAAATACCAGACCATTGCCTTTGCCTCGGAATCTCGGCCCAACGAAGAGTGTTGAACTTGTGTCGCATCTGCTGCATCCTTACCAAAACAAACCGTCTCAGCATTGGCGGATGGCGTAGTTAAGCAACAAAGCCATAGCACGCTCGAACCGGACAAAAATTGGCAATAGCCGCCCGTTCCTTAAAGCAAAAACAAGTCGTCAAGAAACAATGCTGCGCTTTCATCGGCGCCTTCTTGATCCCAGACGGGGAGCGGGTCACTGGGCGGTTGAGGCGGCCGTTTAATTTCTATCCAATCAAAATCACGGTCGGGCGCCTCATCTACGTTATCACCATCGATAAACACAAATTCGTCGTGCAAATAGGTCGGCTTGATCTCTGTATAATCGATAGTCAAAATAGGCGTCGTTGGCAGGGGGTCGGTATTTGCTTCGGATCCTGAAGTATCAAACGACGGAACATAAAGGTCTTTAAATTCATATTTAGGCATTTTCTAGTCTCCAAATTCTTAAAAAATTGATCTCTCCAGCGGTCATTCCAATGGAAAATACCAAAGGCGACTTGGCGCGCGTGAGAATAATAGTCGCGGTAATGCGACCTTAATAAAACATTGGAATGGAATCCTGACCAAGTTCAGACGGAGTTCTAACTACCCGGAGCGCAGCGCCTAAATCAGTAGCGTGGTCACGCTTTTGCTCATGCCAAATGCGGCAGCACGCTTTTTGGCCAATTGCGCGTGGTCTGCCGCCTTTTCAACGTCGTTTAATTCGGTCCAAAGTCGGGCAGCGACCGTGTGGATGCGCGGTGTGAAAAACATATCTCCGGCTTTTTCGGCGCAGCTAAGAGCGTGCTCGGCGGATATAATGCCTTCTTTAAAACGGCCTGCGGTTAGCAAAGTCTCGGCTTTCAAGCCGTACCAATTGGCCAGTTGAATACCTGCTCCGGTCGCCTCAAACACGGTAATGCCTTCGTTTAAAGCCTCAAAAGCCGCCTGCATTTGACCCAACTGACCCAAAGCCCAGCCACGCATTGCCAATCCAGTGCCAAGCCAAAAGGCAAAATCATGTTCGCGGCTGAGCAAGATCGCCCGATCTGCATAGTCTAGGCAGGGTTCGACCTGGCCCATAAACATGAGAGGTTCCGAGCAAAGCGCAAAGTGGATGGCCTCGGCAAAGGGATTTTTATGGATATGGGCAAGGCTAGTTGAGACATCTAAAAAGCGTTTGGTTTCGAGCATGTCCCCTATCAGGCTATTGGTCCAGCACGCATAGGCCGAACAGGCAACGGCGGCGTTCTGAGCCGGCAACGTGGCAGGAGGGGTGTCAGCTATTGCCTGCAAACCCGCCGTCAAATGTGTGAGCGCCTCGTCCAAGCTCCCCTTATGTACCAGAACCTCGCCTATGCTAGCGTGGGCTTGCAGGCTGAGGGCTGGGTTTTTCGCCACTTTGGCCGTGTCAAGCAAGTCTTGCGCATGGCTAAGCGCTTGCGAGAGGTTGCCACTGACCCATGCATGTATCCACAACCCCACCAATATCCGAATGTTAGCCTTGGGGTCGCCCACCGTTTCGTTCAGGTTGCGTGCACGGGAATAAGCCTCGCCAGCATTTTTGGCCCCAAACCCTTCTGTCGAGGCAAGTCCAGAGGCGAGGTGGAGTTGTAGGTCAAGTTCGCAGTTCGGCGCGTCAACTTTACCCCCAGAGAATAAGACCAACCCTTTTTGGGCAAAGACAATCCTTTCGCGGTGAGCGAAGCGCTGAACGGCGGCGCGGCAGGCCTTCAACCAATAGGCTGACGCACGATCTGCTTGGCCCGCCTCTTGATGATGCCATGCAAGAGTTTCGGGGCGTGGCGTCCAATTGGGCGCGTCACTGTCAAGATACGCAGCTATATTGCCGTGCAATTTCTGGCGTTCCTTGTGGGCAAGCATCGCATAGGCTGTGTCGTTAATAAGCATGTGGCGAAAGCTGTAGTGCTTAGGTTCAGTTAGAATAAACCCCAGCAATCGAAGCCGCGCCGCCGTGGCCTCCACGACATCGGCGCTTTGGTCTAACAGATGCATGACCAGTCCAGCGCGTGCGGCAGGCCCGATGACGGCTAGAACGTATAAGAACGCCCGCGCAGCGGGATCCAGTGCACTGATGCGCGCAGAGATCACAGCCTGAACCGTTTCCGGCAGTTCGCCAGAAGGATCACCGCCATTTTGCAACGCGAGGGCAAGTTCTTCGATGAAAAACGGATTACCTGCGGCGCGGCGCACAAGATTGTCCGCCACTTGGCCATGGACCTTGGTCCGACTAATGTTATCGTGTAAAAGCTTTAAGCCATCTTTGTGCCCTAGCGGAGACAGCTGGATTACCGTTTCGGACATTGGCGGGTCCATCGAGGGCCGTGTGGTCATCATCAATAAAAGCCGTGTGCCATCGGCTTTCTGGACCATCGCATCAAGGTAGTCACGCGAAGTTGTATCAAGCCAATGGATATCTTCAAAGACCAAAACCAAAGGCTTGTCGGCACAAAGTTTGGCGAGCATGCGATTGACCAAAGCATAGCTTTGCTGCTTGCGCTGATGTTCGAACAAAGGGATCAGAGCCGCCGCGGGGTTTATGATTTCACCCAAAAGTTCGGCGTGTAGCGCGCCGTCTACATCCGTTCGAATCGTGCCCCGTGGCGCTTGAGAAAACAGCGTCTGATACATCTCACGAATAGGGGCGAGAGGCGAGTTGCTGAGCCCCGGTAAGCATTGCAGCTTCACCGAGTGGTAAAGGCGCGTGTCCAGCGCTGACAGAAATTCGCTCAATAAACGGGTTTTGCCGATGCCCGCAGGACCAGACAATACAATGCTCTTCCCATTTCCCGCGGCCAGCGTTTCAAGGCTATCGTGAAGAAAGGCCATTTCCGCGCTTCTCCCAACGAATTGGGTAGGCTTTTTGTGTGGGCGCGCGGGCACCCCAGCCCTCATGTTATTGACCGTAGTTAGTTTGAACCCATGGCTGCACGCAATGCATGACACCTCATCCCTCAATTGGTGTTGGGTGCTCGCACTCAGGAAAATATCGCAGGGCTGGCCTGTATTCGCAAGCTCAACAGCACCGCGTTCGATGTCGCTGGGCCGCCGCCAGCTAGTGTCTTCTACGCCGCCAGATAGATCAACAGCTCCGTGGTCTATCGCGATGATCGGGCAAATATCGTCGTAGCTTTTTGCTGCATCAATCAGCGCCACGGCACAATGAACGGCTCGTCGTGCGGCGTCTTCGTAATGCGATGCCAGACCAAAGGAAGCGGTAAATCCATCAAGGGTCATGCGTAATGCCTCTCCCTGATGGGCCTCGACAATTACGTGTGCGCGGTCGAGAAGTTTCTCCATCACCTGGCCATCACTATCCGCCTCAGCGTTAAACCGCAAACACAGTACGCCCACTAAACGCTGTTCTTGCAGGACCAAAGACGGTTTGGAGTCTGCAGGTTGAGGGTCTTGCGTATTGACCACCAAGTCAGCGACGAACCGAAAACCCAAGCCGTGATAGGTGCGGATGACCACTTTTCCGTCGCAACGCGTGGCCTTTCGCAGCAAGCTGATTGCCTTTTGCAAAGCCGCCTCGGTAACTTGCGGCGACCAGAACGCGTCCAACAGTTCAGACTTTGTCACCATCCGGTCGGAATGCATAATCAGGTAGTGCAAAACATCAAAGGGCTTGGGGGGGAGAGATACCAACACCCCTTGGTCGCGCAACTCGCGATAGTCCGGGTCCAAAACAAATGTTAAAAATTTAAAGGTCATAGCTATGATTAAAACGGTGTGGGCCATTTTCTGGGCGTGGAT
>DFBP01000307.1 GCA_002366685.1 Rhodobacterales bacterium UBA3077
GCGTCTTCTACGCTCAACAATGGAAGGCCACGTCTTTGTGCCGCCCGAATGCCCCGCTTTGAAAGGGGTTTGCGTCCCCAAACAGCCACTGCAGTTGCCGCTCCCGATAGGAGACTGGGTTGCACCTGCCATCCCGATATCCGCAACATTTTTCGAATATACGGAACTTGCAGGAAACCAAGCGTATAAACCGCCAGCTTTTGCACAATTTTAATCCTTAGAGAGCCTAATACTTAAAGAACATCCGCAATAGTTGCGAGATTGTCGATGGTATTAATCGTTCCAGAAATAGATTCAAGCACGCGTGACCAAGAAACAAACGGCGCTTCGGTCACGTATATTGTGTCTCGATCCTTAATGCGAAAGGTTTGCGCTGTGAAAATGCTTTCTTCTGCGGTCAGGTCGATCACATAGGCAATGCGCTGCGGAGTTGTGTATTGGTTGGTTTCCAATACCGCGTTGGCAATTTCAGCGGGTTCGATTCGGAAAATGAATATCCCGCGCGGGTCAGCGGCATTGCCGTTTAATCCGCCGATTTGAGCGAGAGCATCTACAACACTTGGATCACGGCTTTCAAAGTCGATTTGTTCTTGTCCGGAACTCGCCCCCAATACGGTAAAATAGCGTTCGTCTCTTTCAACAATAATGCGGTCATTTGCGCGCAGGGTAATGTTGTTTTGCGGATTGTCATAGAGGTCTCGCAGCCAAACTGCGCCAACCTCGTTTCCGCGCTGAACAATGATTTTGGTGCCAGCCGGATCAAGCGAGACACCACCGGCATTGGCCAGCATGGAGGTCAGGCGTCGAGAGGCGGCATCAAGCAGATATACGCCTTGGTTGTTCACGCCACCAACCACATTAACCGTGGCGCCGATTCCGGGTTTGCGCCGGACCTCAACCTGTGGATCAGGTGTCTGGCGTTCGAGCAAGCGGGTGATTTCAATTCTGAGTTCCTCAGGAGTCCGGCCGGATGCGCGGACAATACCTGCATAAGGTACAAAGATATTTCCAAGCTCGTCTACCTGAATTTCAGGGAGGGTGGTTGAACTGGTGCCGGGGGCGGAAAGCAGACCGTTATCTACATTTTCCCATACGGTCACGGCGATCAGGTCACCAGCGCGAATTCGATCGACCGAGGCAAGGCCGGCGTTCAGAAAAGTGCGCGAAAAGCCGAGCGGATTTACTGAATAGGCAGCCCCGGCGACACGATCATCGACAAGAACGACATTGGTGCTGCCACCGTTTTCAACCGAACCGGCAAGAATTTCTTTTTGAGAAGGGCCCGAGCGCGGAAGGCCGCAGGCTCCAAGCACCAACGCGAACACCAATAGAGAGGAGACGCGGGTTGGTTTTAAATTTCTGATAAAATTGTTCAAAAGCTTGGCCTGAAGTTCGAAGATGACTGCCCGAAGATTATATTATTTGTTTAGGCATAATAGCGGTCAAATCGCAGAAATCCATCGTTAAGATTGTAGATGATCAGGTTTGCCTGTTTCATGCGCCTTTTTTATCATGTTGAGGCGGGAATACGGCCCTTCATCGGCGAGCATCATGTCTACAACCCGTTCGACCAGAGCCGTGCGCCCTTTGGCCGTATAATACCCGCCCGGGACCTGTGAGGTTTGCAGCAAAAACCATCGATAGTCCTGATAGGCGGCGAGATCTGGTGGCGTTGGCTTACTAAAAAACTCTGCAAGAGGTTGCTGTGAAACCAGCTCCGCCTTTTTGAAAACCGAATTTCCGATAGCCCGCACCGGAAGGCCACGCCAAAGCGCCTGTTGAGCCGCCGTGGAATTTATGGTGATCGCACCGGTTGCATGATCAAGCAATGTGCCAAGTTTCCCCCCCGTGATGAAATCAACACGGTCGGCAATGCCCTGATTTTTCGCACTATTACGGATGTGGCGCCCAAGCTTGTCTCTTCCGTCATCTAGCGGATGGGTTTTGAAGACGAGCCGAAGTGGCGCCGCGGAACCGCGTGAGAACTCTTTGATACACAGATCAACAAACTGTTTGTTTGTGTCGAAGGCCGAATGGCTGACGATTGAGCTATCATGACCAAGTTGCAGCAGGCCAAGATAATAAGGTGCACTGCGTTTGAGCAGGCGACGCGTGGCGATGCGGCGGCTGATCGAGCGCAGCGGCATAGTCGCCAAAGCCCAAACCCCGTGGATGAACTCCTCACCGATAGAGTTTTCACGGTGCGGCCGGTAATTGGCATAAGTTTTTGACGGGAGTAAGAGGTTCAAATGAAAAAGCGCACCGTACCAGATATGATGCCAAAGCGGCCCCCATTGCGAGGGGGCTTCCTCAAGCGCCGGAGCATCCTTGTCAATCAGGCCCCGCATCTGTTCGATTGTCAGGTCCATTAACGCCGAGTTACCATTGGACCCGGAACGCTCGTAAGTGGCCCAGAAAGGCCTGAGATAGCCCTCTTCAAAACAGTGGATTTTTATTCCGAGTTGGTGAGCGGCTTGAACAGCTATCCTGTGTAGCGGGCGCGCGTCGCCATAAAGCACGATGTCGGTTATTTTTTCGTCACGGATATGCTGCTCAAGCGCAACTGGCCAATGCGCCTCGTCACCGGTATATGCTGTGTAGGGCAGGTCTTGCGGCCAGAAAAAGCGATCGCCGCGGTTAAACCCGATTTTACAAACGCTGTATCCGGAAGAAACAAGCGCTTGCCCGAGCTCGGCAAAATACGGACCATGCGGGCCTTGTAGAAACAGGAATTTTTGCTGGATTTCGTTCACACGGGTCTCGACTTTGTTTGATTGCGTCAACCTATATGGAAATTTGGCGGGTCTGCCAACCAATATACCTGCCACACCTTGCTCAATGTGGCCTTGCTTGCTACCAAAGTAGCGCGAGCTTATTTGAGGGATATAATGTTTACTGGAATTATCACAGATGTTGGTGAGGTTTTGCGCGTTGAAATGCGCGGCGACCTGCATGCAAGAGTCGGAACCACATATGATATGGATACCGTAGATCTGGGCGCCTCTATCGCGTGCAATGGCATATGTTTAACCGTGGTTGATAAAGGGCAGGGCTGGTTTGATGTGGATATATCAGCCGAGAGCATCGCAAAAACCAATATTGTGCAAGGCAACGTAGCATGGCCGGTGGGCACGAGGCTCAATCTGGAGCGGGCCTTGAAACTGGGGGATGAACTAGGTGGTCATATCGTATCTGGCCATGTGGATGGTGTGGCCAAGGTGGTTTCTGCCATTGAGGAGGGGGAAAGTACGCGCTTTGTTTTTGAGGCTCCGGAGGGGCTGGCAAGGTTCATTGCACCAAAAGGCTCAGTGGCGCTTAACGGTACCTCCCTCACGGTGAACGATGTAGAAGGATGCCGGTTTGGTGTGAATATCATTCCGCACACCAAGGAAAACACAACATGGCAGGCTGTGAAAGCGGGTGATATTGTGAATCTGGAGATTGACACATTGGCGCGCTATGTCGCGCGGCTCAAGGATTTCGAGGCGTGAATAGGCTGGGGCACAATAACGGACCAACAATGGAACCCGGAGAAAGCTGGCGCAAGCATTGCTGGACCAAAGCCCGCAAGGATTTGGTAAAAACACTACCCATCGAAATTTTGCGCAACAGAGTGGCACGCGCGGCTGAGCTCGGGCTGGATTATAAAGCCTACGCGTCGATCAGGGCCGCAAGCGGCCATGACGTTATCGCCTTCCTGTTTTCCAGCAACGCGCTGCGGGTTTTTCCGAATAAACCCGAGCTATCCGAGGCTCGGAGTTTGAAACTGGGCGGCGTTGAGAATGCAAGCCGGATCGCGGCGTTACATGCGCCGCTCACCGCGCAGAGTGTATTGAAAGCCCTCCCCGAAGGAGTTCAGCCTTTGTTTGAAGCCAGCTTCACCGCGCCAAATTTCAAACATACATGGGGCGAAACCCGTGATATAATCCTGAATCAGGTACATGGCCAAAAACTACCACGGGATGGCGTGGTCGTCGTAGGGGATACGTCACAGGAACGGGCATGGTCCGAGGCCGCGCGGCTTGCAGGATACCTGAGTGCTGACCAGTTTTTCAGCCGTTGATATTACGGCCCCTAGGTTCTTTCGTGAAATCACACTGAAAAACGAGCTCAAATGTGCTCAAGTTGAGCTTCTTGCGGCCTGTCGGTTGCGGTGTGGGATTTTGGGATATCCCCCCCACTATTTATGAAGCGGTAAGTATCCAAAAGCCAGTTGTTGGTGAAAAGAGTAAACCAGTCGCGCTCCGTAATATGAATTTCCTATTCCGTCTGCTCTTTGCGAAAACCACACTCTTTCGGTTGCCACGTTGAAAACTCCACCAACTTATTGGTCCTCGCGTTGCTTTGCGATTTAAGGCCCAGAAATCAGGTTTGAGTTACCGCGAGTACGGCCAAACAATCTCCGGTCTGAACAAGGCCGGGATGATGGCGTGTAACCAAAATTCCATCCATTTTGGCATTAATTTCCACAGGAGGTTCACCTGTATTATCGACACTCCAAATGCGCGCGATGAGGTCACTTTTTCCAACTTTATCCCCCAAAGGAACGATGGTTTCAATCATCCCCGCAACGGGGGAAAAGTGGAAACAATCTTCTCCTGGCTGAGAAAGCGTAACACTAGGGGCTAGGTCGAGCTTACCCGCAAGAATTCCCGCATGAATGAGGAAATTTCTTACGCCTTTGCGGGCCACGTTTACAGTTTCAGGCGTATTTGTGCCACCACCGCCTAGCTCGGTCGTAACAAATGTTTTGCCCAGGCTTTCAGCGGCTGTATCATACATACCTACGGCATCAATCTCCAGCATATCCAGGCTGTAGGGGGCATTGAAAGCGTCTCGCGCGGCCCGGCAACGGCTTTCCTGCTCTTTATCCTCAAGAATGTGGCTGGCCGCGTAGGGGATGAAGTCAAGGGTTTTTCCACCGGAATGAAAATCCAGAATAACGTCAGCCATTGGCAGCAGTGTGTTTTGAAAATAGTCAGCGATCTTTTCGGTGATCGTGCCGTCTGGCCGGCCGGGGAACGCGCGGTTCAGGTTGCCGCCGTCAATCGGAGATGTTCGCCTCGCCACACGGAATGCCGGAAAATTCATATAAGGTATGATGATAACCCGACCCGTAATGTCTTCTATATTCAAAGTGTTAGCCAGTTCGACCAGAGCCAATGGCCCTTCATACTCGTCGCCATGGTTGGCACCGGTTAATAAGGCTGTCTGCCCCGGGCCGTTGGAGATCACCGTAATCGGCACCCTGATCGACCCCCAAGCGCTTTCATCGCGGCTGTGAGGAAGAACCAGATGACCATGGTGTTTTCCGGCAGCACCTAGCGGGATGGTCGGGGATATCGGGTTTGCTGGCATGTCTTAGCCTTTCACGGTCAAACAACGGGGGGTGTTACAAAGATATTCGGCGCCTGTGTCGGTTACCAATACGGGCTCGGTGATTTCGAGCCCGCCATCGTCAAGCCAGAGTGCAGGCATGAAGTGAAAGGTCATGCCGGGCGCTAATACCGTTTTGTCCCCCTCACGAAACGACATTGTGCGCTCCCCCCAGTCGGGTGGATAAGACAACCCGATTGAATAGCCACAGCGACTATCCTTTTCGAACCCCAGTTTGTTGAGGGTTCTGTTGAAAGCACGGGCTACATCCTCGCAAAGTTTGCCGGGTTTGATCTGCTCCATCCCGGCGGCAACCGCCTCTAACACAGCTTTTTCAGCTTCAATGTATTTTTGTGGCACATGGCCCAAAAAGAGCGTTCGGGACTGCGGGCAATGGTAGCGACGATACACGCCCGCGATCTCGAAGAAGTTGGCTTCTCCGGTGGTGAGGGGGGTGTCGTCCCAGGTTAGGTGCGGGGCTGTGGCATTGGCGCCTGAAGGGGTCAGGGGAACAATAGCGGGGTAGTCACCCCATGCATCCTCGGTTCCGGTAATGGCGGCGTGGTAGATTTCAGCCACCAATTCGTTTTTTCTTAAACCCGGTTCGGCCTTTTCAACGATGACCCGATGCATATTTTCAACAATCGCTGCGGCTTTCCGCATAAAGGCAACTTCTGCCTCGCTTTTAGTGGCGCGTTGCCAGTTGACCAACCCGGTTGCGTCTAGAAAGCTGGCGCCAGGAATGTTTGTTTCTAAGCTTTGGAAAGCGGCCGCCGAAAAGTAATAATTGTCCATTTCAACCCCGACCCGCGCTTTGCGCCCGCAAGCGTCTGAAATCAACCTGGAAAGATCTTCCATCGGGTGCTTTTCGGGGTTTTGAACAAAGGTATCATCGTACCCGTAAATGTGGTTTTCATCCATAAAAACAGTGCGCTTCGCACCAAGAGCATCCATCGCGCGGCCCCACCAAAGGGGCGGGCCGTCAAGCGTAAGCACAACAGCTTGATGCACATAAAAAGACCAACCGTCGTAGCCGGTCAGCCACGCCATATTTGAGGGATCGGAAACCACCAATACTTCAATCTCTTTCTCCTGCATCGCTTTACGCGTGCGGGCAATGTGAGCGGCATATTCTTGAGGAGAAAAAGAAGATTGAGCGTTTTTCATGTGGCACCGCTATGATGGCTATATGTTTGTACTCACATCATGATAGCTACTTATTTCGGAATGTCGAAAAATACTTGGGGTTGGCCTAGGATCCTGACCCTAGATTTCGTGAATGATGCTTTTGCAGATGGGCGCAGGTTCCGCATTCTGGCGGTCATAGACGATTACACCCGCGAGAATTTAGCCTTGGTGGCTGACTCGTCCATTTCTGGATCACGGGTTTCACGCGAACTGGATCGAATTATTGCCGAGCCTGGGCCCCCTAGCTCAATCGTTTCGGACAACGGCACAATTCCGCGACATGTTCAACACGCGCCGCAGGCATTCAGCGCCGGGATAGAAAAGCCCCTTGGCATTTGAAAGATTTGCCGCTTAAATGAGAACTTGGAGCGGCACTAATGCGGGACAGGTCCATGTTGAATACAGTAAGCTTTCGGGCATGGGTCGTATAAACGATTCGAATCTGGGTGCGACCCAAAGTGAAACATTAGGCATGGCCCGCAAAGGAGGCGAAGTGACGCGAAAAACACGTATAGGGGGCATCCTTCAGTTTGCCATGGCCCTTGTCGTGCTTATTACGACCATTTCGCGACCGCCCGGACTGATGCTGGGCGTTGACGGCGACACGATTAGCTATGTCATTTGTTCTGGTGGTGACGTCAAAACGATCACGGTTTCGCTAGACGGAGACCATGATTCACCTGAACAGGTTGATCCTGAATGTGCATTTTTTGCTTCACAAACTGCGGCCGTCCCGAACCAGCGTATTAACCCAACACGGATGCTGGTCGGTGCAAAAGTAAGCCAGTCACAATTTATCGCGGACCTAAAGGTGCGCCAACCGGCGCGCCTGTCCAATGCCGTGCGCGCACCGCCTTTGGGAACCGAACTCAGCTAAAAACCTGAATTCTGTTTCTTAAGGAAAATCAAAATGTCCAAACACTCAATTGCAGTACGCCTAGGCGTGGCTGCCATGCTGGCAATGCCCGTTGCGGCCCCAGCTGCTTTTGCCGAAACGTCTCTTACGGTGGCCGTATCGCGGGATCGCTACAGCATAGATGAACAAAAGTTCACCTTTACGACCCGCCGTCCGGCGGCCCAGATCGTTGAAACGGCTGTGATGCCTGATGAAAACTTCCTGCCCCAGCCGCTCCTATTCCAAAGTTGGGATTATGCGGACGGAACCTATACCGTAACCCTGCGGGAGGGCGTTACCTTTTCTAATGGCAGCGCCTTTAATGCCGATACGGCTATCGCCTCCTTGCGTCTTTACGATCAGGGCAAATCGGATTTTCTGCAAATTGATCAGGAAAGCCTGCAAAAACTGGGAGACTACCAGATTAGCTTTCGCTCGGAAACCGGGTCTGCACTGGTGATCGAGAATATGACCCACCGCGCGACCTCGCTTTTTGCCGTGACTGAAAACCGTGCGGAAAACCCCGTGGGCACCGGCCCTTATCTGCTGGAAAGCTATGATCCCAAGCAGCAAATCACGGTGACCCGTAACCCCGATTACTGGGGAGAAACCCCAAGTGTTGACCGGCTGACCTTCCGCTTCATCGCCGATGACAACGCCCGTATGCTGGCGCTGCAAAACGGCGAAATCGACGTGATTGGCGAAGTGACCCCGCAGATGTTGCTGTCGATGCCCCAAGATGGCTCGGTTGTGCTGAATGAAAGCCGCCCGATCCGGTATGTTGCGCTTTTGGCCAACCTGAACGGCGCTGCGCCGTTCGACATTGTGCAAGACTATAAAGTGCGTGAAGCGCTGGCTTGGGCGATTGATCGGGAATCCATTGCCAGTGTGCTTTATGCTGGTCGTGGCGTGCCTGCCAAGGGCATTCTGCCGGGCTGGATGTTTGATCTGGGTGAAGACCACACCGACGGGTTTGGTTACGACCTCGCAAAAGCCGGCGCGCTTCTTGATGAAGCAGGCTGGGTTATGGGCGCTGACGGCATCCGCGAAAAAGACGGTCGGGACTTGAGCCTGCGTCTGGTTGCAGCTTATCCGAACGTGTCGAGCGTTAAACCAATGCCTGAAATGCTGGATCAGATGTTTGCGGCCGTCGGGATTGATATCGACCTTGTAGAGGTTGACGATAGCGGGGTTTATGGCTCCACCTATCTCGATACCGGAGAGGCTGATTTGTATATGGAGTTCGCGTCGAACAACAATACGGATCCGACCTACCTGTTGAACAACCTGTTTACCTCGACAACCCCGTGGGGCGGCTACAAGTTTACCGCGCCGGGGCCGCATGTTGACGCATTGTTGGCGGATGCCCGCACCGCGCAGACACGCGAAGAGGTTATCGCCAAGGTCCGCGCCGCGCACCGTGCGATTGTTCAGGATGATCTGGCTGCCATTCCGATCCTCATGGTGCCGAATTTCACCTTGTCCCGCCCGGGCGTCACGGTGCCGATGTCGGAATATGCTGACTGGATCGACTACGGTCACACAACCTTCGACGCCGAGTAAGCATAACAAAACAGAGCGCCTTTCCCTTTAGGCGCTCTGCTACCCCCTCTGGAGGATCGAAAATGCGGCATTATCTTTTTATGCGGGTGGCAACGGCGTTGCCCACACTGCTGGGCATGTCTTTTGTCGCTTTTGCGATCGTCGCACTGGCGCCGGGGGACCCTGTGATGCAGGAATTGCGGGCCATGGGCGTTGTGCCAAAGCCCGAGGATATTCTGGCCATCAAGGCGCAATACGGCCTCGATAAGCCGTTTTTTCCACGATATTTTGATTGGCTGACCCGTGCTTTGACATTCGATTTCGGAAATTCCATCGCGTCGGGGCGCTCGGTTATTGACGAAATCCTTATCCATTTGCCGGCAACTTTGGCGCTGGCCTTAAGCGCCTTGGCGGGCGCGATTGTTTTTTCGCTCGCTTTGGGTGTTGCGGCGATTTCGGCGGGGCGTTCGGTGGGCGCAGGTTTGCGCGGATTTACGATTCTTTTGGTATCAATCCCGTCATTCTGGCTGGCATTGCTCCTGATCTACTTTTTTGTGTTTCAGCTTGGCTGGGCCCGTATGGTCGGGGATGGCTCACTGGGAGATTTGATATTGCCCGCCCTCACCCTTAGCCTCGGGGCGGGGGCCTCGCTTGGCAGGGTTGTATTTGAGCGCGTGCGCGCCGAAATGTGCGAAGACCATATTCGCTTGGCAATTGCCAAAGGACTGTCTCCGGCGGTTATTCTTTTCCGCCATATCACGCCGCGTATCATTGGCCCTTTGGCAACCGCTTGGGCCAATACGTTTGGCGCGCTTCTGGGCGGGGCTGTCATTGTTGAAAGCATTTTTGGCTGGCCAGGATTGGGGCAGCTTATTTTGCAGGCCATTTCACAGCGCGACTTTCCGGTAATACAGGCTTATCTGGTTTTTATGGGGCTTGTGTTTTTTGCCACGTCACTTGCCGCTGACATCACCGTCATTCTTTCGGACCCACAGTTGCGCCGTGAGGTCTCCAATGGATGATATCGTCAAAAAATCCCACCGCCTTCCGGTTTTGCGCCTGCCTATAAGGGCGGGGCGTGTGGGGCTGGTGCTGGGGCTTTGCATGCTGGCCGGGTTTGCGGCGCTTGGCTTGGCGGGTTATGTTTTCACCCTGCCGCCGCCGGATAGCATGGACCTGCTGGCGCGCTTGAGCGGCCCGTCAGCCGACCACTTGCTGGGCACTGATCACCTAGGCCGCGACCTGCTGGCGCGCATCTCTTTTGCGGTTCATATCTCGCTTGGGGCTGCTTTGGCGGCCATGGCGGCCATTTTGGCAATTTCTCTTCCGTGGGGCATTGTGGCCGGCTTATCGGGCGGGCGTGTTGATAGCGTGATGATGCGGCTGGCTGACATCATCATGGCGTTTCCGATGCTGGTGCTAGCTTTGGCGATCATCGGGTTTATGGGGGCGTCGCTTCAGGCGTCTATCCTTGGGGTTGCCGCTGCATGGTGGCCGTCAAACGCCCGATTGGTGCGCGCCCTTGTGCTGGCCGCCAAAGAGCGCGATTTTGTGCATGCCGCACGCTTATGCGGGGCCTCGCGTGTGCGCGTTGTGCTGCGCCACATCCTGCCCCAAATCCTGCCGCCACTGGCTGTTATCATTTCGCTGGAAACCGCTTCGGTTTTGCTGGCGCTCTCATCGCTCAGCTTTCTGGGCATAGGCGCGCAGGCCCCCACGCCGGAATGGGGGGCCATGCTCAACGAGGCCCGCCCGTTTTTTATGCAAGCGCCCCATATGCTTTTAGTGCCCGGCTTGGCCGTGACCCTTGCTGTGCTGGCCTTCAACCTTGTCGGCGAAGGCTTGCGCGATATTCTTGATCATAGGGAGCCGTACCAATGGTAGCCACACTTGACGTTCAGGGACTGAGTGTCTCCACCGGCGCGGGGCAAGCCTTGTTGAAAGAATTGAGCTTCAAAATTGCCCCCGGAGATCGTGTCGGGATTGTCGGCGCCAGCGGCAGCGGTAAATCCTTAACAGCGGGCGCGCTATGTGGGCTTTTGCGCCCGCCGCTACGCGTTTCTAGCGGCACGGTGAACCTCGGCGCGCAGTGCCTGACGGCGATGACACCACGACAATGGCGCAAAATCAGGGGCCGTCGTATATTCCAGATATTCCAAAGCCCCGGCAGCGCGCTAACCCCTGCGCGGCGTGGTGGGATACAACTCGACGAGGCCGCAAGGGTTACC
>DFBP01000160.1:0-1559 GCA_002366685.1 Rhodobacterales bacterium UBA3077
ACATGGCTCTCGTGCAGACCGGCGGCTGTGATCTTAACAAACTTGCAGCTTGATTTCATCTCGGCAACGGTCGCGTTGCCTGTATACCCCATAGCCGCACGCAACCCGCCCACGAGTTGGTGGATAACCGCACCCGCTGCGCCTTTATAAGCCACTTGCCCTTCAATACCTTCCGGCACCAGCTTTTCGGTTGAAACCTCTTTCTGGAAATAGCGGTCTGCCGAACCGCGTGCCATGGCACCAACTGAGCCCATGCCGCGATAGGCTTTATAGGACCGACCCTGATAGAGAAACAACTCACCGGGGGCTTCATCTGTTCCTGCAAGCATTGAGCCGATCATCGCACAAGAGGCCCCCGCCGCGATTGCCTTGGCAAAATCACCTGAATACTTGATACCGCCATCGGCGATCACCGAATGGCCATCTTTTTCGGCTTCTTTGCCGCAATCGCTCACCGCAGTAAGCTGGGGCACACCAACACCGGCCACAATCCGCGTGGTGCAAATAGACCCAGGGCCAATGCCAACCTTGATGGCATCTGCACCTGCGTCGATCAGACTGCGCGTAGCGCCTGCAGTGGCAACGTTCCCGGCGATGATTTGCACCTTGGGTGCGGCGGCGCGTAACCTTTTAACAGCATCACTCACCGCAGAGGAATGGCCGTGCGCGGTATCTATGACAACCAAATCAACACCGGATTCGGCCAGCGCGATGGAGCGCTCAAAACCGGCATCCCCCACCGTTGATGCCGCTGCGACGCGTAATCGGCCCATCTCGTCTTTGCAGGCGAACGGGTTAAGAACGGCCTGCTCGATGTCTTTGATGGTCAAAAGACCTGTGAGTTCGTTTTTGCCGTTTACGATCAGGAGTTTTTCGATGCGTCGTGCTTCCATCATGCTTTTGGCTTCGGCCAAATCAGCCGGTTCGCGCAGCATCGCAAGGTTGTCGGCTGTCATCATGGTGGAGATCGGCGTCGAGTCATCGCTGGCAAAACGCATGTCGCGGTTTGTGACGATTCCGAGCACACGGCTATATTCGTCAACCACCGGAAACCCGGAGACTTTGTAACGCTCTTGCAGAGCTTTGGCATCCGCCAATGTTTGATCCGGCGTGAGCGTTATCGGGCTTTCAACAACACCGCTTTCAAAGCGCTTGACCGCGCGCACCTGCCGTGCCTGCTCATCTATATCCAGATTACGGTGCAAAACACCGATCCCGCCTGCCTGCGCCATAGCAATTGCCATTTTGCTTTCGGTAACGGTATCCATCGCCGAGCTGAGCAGCGGGATGTTCATCGAAATGGTTTTTGTGAGCTGGGTCCGCGTGTCTGCCGTGGTGGGCATCACCTCGGAAGCCCCCGGCACAAGTAAAACATCGTCAAAGGTAAGCGCCTCGGATACGTCCATGGTGGACCTCCCAAATTAGGGGTTATCGTTGACGCTTTCCTTTCTCACAATCCGGCCAAAAAGGAAACCCCTTCAGGCAACCGCAGCTCCGGTTTTTTTGGCCAAATCGCGCTTGGCCCACATTTTCATCGCCCTATAGGCGATATAGAGGAT
>DFBP01000160.1:1647-6913 GCA_002366685.1 Rhodobacterales bacterium UBA3077
AACATAGAAAACCGTAAAGCCGATTTCAGGGCCAAACTGCCCGAAAGCCATTCCAAACAGGCTGAGCGGGGCCAGAAAAATCACCAATGGCGGGCGCAGGGCCTGGGGCGGCCGTCCGCGCAGCAATTTTGCGGCTAGTTGATAGGTTAACACCAGAAAAGCGATAAAGCTTAGATAAGCGAGCGCTTGGCTGAGCATATCATAGCCAAGCGGAACACCCGCTATCGGCGCAGTAATCAAGCCCACAAACGGCAAATACTGAAAAGGAGTCGGGCTCCGCCCCTCAGGGGGTGTTTTTGACAATGTGTTCATCACCAAAGTAAGGATTGCCACATGCAAGAGCACGCCCGCCCACCAAACCCAGTGGGCCACGTTGCCATAAGGGAGAAGCCCTGCCGACAAAACAATCATGCCCATGGAGATAGCTGAAAGACCCGCACGCCCAGGGGGTGACTTTAAATCTTCGGCCAGAACACCGGGCCGGACAATGAATTTGGCCAAATAGGATGCTGCAAAAAAGATGAACATCGCCACAGCGATTCCCAGTAAAAGGTCGCCAATTGCGGCGGTAAACCCGAAAGCACTGCCAAGCCCGCGCCACGAAAGAGAAAGGCCCAACAGACCAAGTATAACTGGAAAGGCTGCGGGTGGCGTGCTGCGCCAGAGTGGTTGTCTTGTCATAATTTGCCCCGAATAAATTTCACATAAGATAATGTGAATGTAATGAGGCAATTACAAGAGCAACTTCACCACCGCGCCGATTCGCCACAATCATACCTGAGATGGATCGAAATGTGCTTTTATGCTTCCTCTTCGTTTCGACCTATGAAGCCTGTTGCAACCACAAACTTTTCCGAGCTGTCTTTGCGGCTACTCGGCGGTTTAACATGCAAGACTTTCTTGAAGTTGGCGCGCAGCATTTTCATGACGTCAGCCTCGGCACCGCCGGCTAAAACCTTTGCCACAAATGTTCCGCCCGGTTCCAGCACATCAATTGCAAAATAGAGCGCGGCCTCGACCAGCGCCATTATGCGAATATGGTCAGCGCCTTTGTGCCCCGATGAAAACGGGGCCATGTCGGACATAACGACATCTGCAGAACCACCCAGCCAATCTTTAACTTTAACATCCGCATCATCTTCCAGAAAATCCAACACATGGATTTCAGCACCTGCCACGTGCTCGACGTCCTGAATATCAATTCCCAATACAGAGCCGATCCGCTTTCCTTTGTTCTCGCCCAGCGCATTCACACGCGCAACGGCCACCTGACACCACCCGCCGGGTGCGCATCCAAGGTCAACCACTTTGGCACCAGGTAGTAAAAATCGGTATCTGTCATCCAACTCCATGATTTTATAGGCAGCTCTACCCCGGTATCCTTCGCGTTTTGCGCGTTGGACATAGGGGTCATTCAACTGCCGCTCCAACCAGAGCGTACTGGCAATTTTGCGACCTTTGGCCGACTTCACCCGCACTTTCAGATCGCGCTGCCCACGACCGGAGTTTTTGATCTTTTGGCCGGGTTTTCTCATAATTGGTCCTTAAAAGCGCCATCTGCGTTCATCATGGAATATAGCATTCCTTCGCGAAGCCCTCTATCTGCCACGCTAATATGTTTAGTTGGCCAAATGCGCAATATGGTTTGCAAAATTGCGGATCCCGACATGATGAGCTGCGCACGGTCGCGCCCTATTCCCGGCTCGTCCCGACGACCAGCGGGACCAAGCTTCAAAAAACGATCCACGACGCGGTTAACATCAACGCTGCCCAGTGACATTCCATCGACCTGATTTCGGTCATAGCGTTTGAGCCCCAAATGCATGGAGCCAACGGTCGTAATGGTGCCAGAGGTACCAATCACTTGCAGGCCATCCATCATTTCCAAGGTTCCCCCTACGATATAGGGGGCGAAATCGACCAGCATTTCTTCAAAATACCAAGCCATGAGCGCAAACCGCGCCGAATCGTCCCCGACATCGGAATAGCGCTGTAAAAGCGTAGCCACGCCTAGTGGCACCGAAATCCAGTCTACCACTTTGGCACCAAGTGGCATGTTAATGCCTTTGGTCCCCGTCCCCGGGCTAAGCTCCATCATGGCTTTGGTTTTATCTTCAGGCGCTACCTCGCTCAGATCTATCCAGACAAGCTCGGTGGAGCCGCCACCGATATCTATTACCAGTACCTGCTTGGATTGAGGCGCAACCAAAGGAGCGCAACCGACAACCGCAAGGCGCGCCTCTTCGGAAGGGCGAATGATCTCAAGCTTCAAGCCAGTTTCAGAGCGAATGCGGTTCATGAATTTTTCGCCGTTTATGGCGCGCCTACAGGCTTCGGTTGCAACGAGCCGTTGCGCGACCACACCCTTTAGCCGAAGTTTTTTTGCGCAAACATGCAGGGCCTGCACGGTGCGCGATATTCCGGCATTGGAAAGCGACCCGGTGCGCTCTAGCTCAAGGCCAAGCCGCACAGACTTCGAAAAAGCATCGACAATCTGAAAATGCCCGCCTTTTGGCGTGGCAATCAGCATCCTGCAACTATTCGTACCTAAATCAAGCGCCGCATAAAACGGCCCCTCCCCCATACGGGAAGCGGTTTTCGACGCCAGACCCGGTGGTCGAGCATTATTCTTCATTGATCAAGCCAATCTCTGCCCCGCCTCGGCGGGGTGTTTGGATATAGGCTATATCACCTTCGGGGTTTACGCAACCAGTCCGTTTTGCGCAGCAAAGCTGTTAACAGGCACACCGAGGCCACGACAAATGTTGTAAGTGAGGTCTGGATTGTTGAGCGTATAGAAATGCAAGTGTTGCACACCTTCGTTCATCAGATCGTCACACAATTCGGTCGCGAGTGCGGTTGAAAGAATTCCGGTTTCTTCCAGCGAATTTGCATTGTTGAAGGCTTTATGCATCCAGTCCGGTACGGTGGCTTTGCACATAGCGGCAAAGCGGGTCATTTTCTGGAAATCCTCGACCGGCAGAATGCCCGGAATAATCGGTACATTGATACCCGATTTCACCGCAAGGTCACGGAAGCGCAGGAAGTCGTCTATCTCGAAGAAGAATTGTGTGATCGCCTGCGAAGCGCCCGCGTCAACTTTGCGCTTCAGGTTCTCGACGTCAGACTTCAGAGATTCGGCTTCGGGGTGCTTCTCTGGATAAGCGGCAACAGAGATGTCAAAATCACCCTCCGCTTTGAGCCCTGCCACAAGTTCAGCAGCAGAAGCAAAACCGTCAGGATGCGGCGTGAAATGGCTTTCACCTTTAGGAGCATCGCCCCTTAATGCCACGATCCTTTTTACGCCCTTGCGCGCATAGCTTCGTGCCACTTCAAGCGTTTCCTCGCGAGACGCTCCAACACAAGTCAGATGCCCGGCAATATTCAGCCTCGCCCGGTCCTTGATGGTTGTGATAGCCGACATGGTCCGCTCGCGGGTGGCGCCGCCCGCACCGTAGGTCACCGAGACAAATTGCGGCGCTAGCGGCGCAAGACGCTCAACCGAACGCCATAACCTCAGATTCGCAGCTGTCGAGTGTGGGGGAAAAAATTCAAAGGACAGACTCGGGGTCTGTTTTTCTGTTTCTGTGTGCATCGGTCCATACCGTCAATGAGTTTTGCAATAGCGACACCATACAGGCTTTTTCCGACATTTCAACAGCGTTAGCGCCGCACATACTTTACAAACCCGCTCCTTGCGCCCAAATGGCAGGAAAAGGAGAGCATAAATGGCAAAAGTGGTTATTGTTTACTGGCGGGATATTCCGGCACAGGTAATTGTTGGCAAAGGGCGGCGCGCGGCCAAGGTTCAGCTCGCAGAGCGATTCGAGCAGGCGATTGATCGCGCTGCGATGAAAACCGGTGCTGCCGGCACGGATGAATATCTGGCCGAATGGCGCAGATCGGCGCCAGTTGAGGTCTCGGGTGACGATGAAAAGGTCGCAAAAGAGCAGGCCGAAACGCTGGAGCGGGAATACGATCAGGACAAGATCAAATCCCTTATTGCGAATGATGGCTGGGAGCCAGCCTGAAACGGAGTGTAAATGAACGTCGTGACCCTGAACTCTGCCCCGACCCCCAAAGGATTTCTGAACGGTTTTTCGATCGAGGTGATGCCGCGTACCGCCGCAAAAATCCATGATTTTAACGCAATTCTACCAAAGGGCACGCGGGTATATATTGCGCATATTGATGGCACACCGATTAAAGAAATGCTCACAACTGCCGCAAGGCTAAAAGCCGAAGGCTTCGAGGTTATGCCGCATTTTCCGGCGCGGATCATTGCAGATGCTGCCACGCTTGAAGACTGGGTTAAAAAATATGCAGATTTGGGCATTTCTTCTGCCCTATTGCTGGCAGGCGGTGTGGACACCCCCGTGGGCGACTTCTCGGACTCAATGCAGTTGATGGAAAGCGGCGTTTTTGATCGGTATGGCTTTAACCGCTTACACATAGCGGGCCACCCCGAGGGGAACAAAGATATCGGCGCTGAAGAAGAAGTGATGGCAGCCTTGAAGTGGAAAAGTGACTTCAAAAACCGGACCGATGCGCAAATGGCAATAGCCACACAATTTGTTTTTGAAGCTCAGCCTGTGATCGACTGGACAATTCGGATGGCTGAAGCCGGTGTGAATTTGCCGGTTCATATCGGGGTCGCCGGACCTGCAAAATTGCAGACTCTCATCAAGTTCTCGATGGCGTGTGGTGTGGGCGCGAGCCTGCGAGTGCTCACACGGCGGGCACGCGATATCACAAAGCTGATGCGCCCGTTCACACCGGAAACAGTGTTGAGCGACCTCGCAGCGCATAAAGCTGCCAACCCTGACTTTCCGATAGAATCGGTGCATTTCTTTCCGCTTGGTGGCATACGGGCTACAACCGACTATATTTCATCGCAAAACGACGCGGCGACACGCCTGCGAGCCTAAGGAACCAGAATGACCCGCACCATTATTGAATCACAATCCAAAACCGCCATTATCGGTTTTGACCAGCCATTCTGCGTGATCGGTGAACGCATCAACCCGACCGGCCGCAAAAAGCTGGCCCGCGAACTGGAAGCCGGCGATTTTTCAACCGTTGAAGCGGATGCCTTGGCACAGGTGGCCGCAGGGGCGACGATGCTCGATGTAAATGCAGGCGTTGTTTATAATTCCAACCCAAATCCGAACGAAACAGAGCCGCCGCTGATGAAAGAAGTTATCCAGCGCGTTCAGGCTCTGGTGGATATTCCCTTGTGCATCGACAGCTCGGTGGCAGGCGCGCT
>DFBP01000160.1:7002-10335 GCA_002366685.1 Rhodobacterales bacterium UBA3077
AACGTGCCAGTGGTGGCGATCTCCAACGACGATACAGGTATCTCGGAGGACCCTGATGTGCGGTTTGCCGTGGCCAAAAAGATCGTTGAGCGCGCGGCTGACTTCGGCATCCCGGCCCATGATATTGTGGTGGATCCGCTGGTAATGCCCATCGGCGCAATGGCAACCGCTGGCTTACAGGTTTTTGAACTCGTGCGGAAGCTCCGGCTGGAACTCGGGGTTAATACAACCTGCGGGGCTTCCAATATAAGCTTCGGACTGCCCAACCGAAACGGGGTAAATGCAGCCTTTTTGCCCATGGCCATTGCGAGCGGTATGACGTCGGCGATCATGAACCCGATGCATCCCATCGAAATGGACGCTATTCGAGCCGCCAATCTTTTGACAAATAACGACGCTCATGGGTCGGCCTGGATAAAGGCCAACAAAGCTCCGCTGGCTGAAGGAGACGCGCCCGAGGGTGCACGTGGTGGCCGAGGTGGCCGCCGCCGCCGGCGCGCCTGAGGTTTAGAAGTTGTTCGCAATCGGACATTGCAACAATAGCTCGTTAAGGATCGCGGAATAAACCATCGCCTTTCGTCGTATAATGGACTATGAGACCCCTTGAAACACACAGGTTTCTGCCTAAATATTAGGCAAACCTACAAGAGGGATTCACATGCCAGACAAACTATACACGACTCTGGGTGTTGCCAAAACCGCTTCACAGAGCGACATCAAGAAAGCTTTTCGTAAGCTTATGAAAGAGTTACACCCGGATCTTAACCCGGGTGATAAAGCAAAAGAAGCACGTTTCAAAAAAGTATCTGCCGCCAATGATATATTGAGCGATCCTGACAAGCGCGCGCTTTATGACCGTGGCGAAATTGATGAAAACGGCGCGGATATCGCACAAAACCCATTTGGAGGCGGCTTTCGTCAGGGCCAGCAATCAGCGCAAGGCATGGGAGATATGGGGGATATATTTTCCCAGATGTTCGGTGGTGGTCAGCGCGGATTTGCGCAAGCCTTCAAAGGTCAGGATCAGCGCTACAAACTGCGGGTTTCCTTTATGGAAGCTGCGCTGGGTGGCAAAAAACAGGTCCATCTATCAGACGGTAGCGCCTTGAATGTAAATATCCCCCGCGGGATTGAAGACGGGAAATCCATCCGCCTGAAAGGCAAGGGAAGCCCCGGCCAGAATGACGGCCCGGCGGGTGATGCGTTGATCGAAATCACGATCGCGCCGCACGCGGTTTTCAGCCGCTCCGGTCTTGATATCGAAATAACGCTACCGCTGACGGTATACGAAGCCGCTTTGGGTGGTAAGGTCGAAGTGCCGACGCTGAAAGGTGCGGTTGGTCTCAACATCCCGGCTGGTTCAAGCGGCGGAAAAGTCCTGCGGCTCCGCGGTAGAGGGATCGAATCCGGCTCGAAAAAAGGGGACCAACTGGTTGCTCTGCAAATCCAGATGCCGGACACCTTAGACCCTAAGACCGAGGAAGCCATGCAGGTGTGGAAAAGCGAGAATGCTTACAATCCGCGCTCGAAAATGAAAATCAAAGCGTAAATAGAGGGCGGCCCCAACCGGCCGCCCTGCCTTGCGTTCTTATTGCATTGTTGCTGCGGTTTCATCTGCGGTAAACACATAGTCATCCCCGACTGCGTGCATATGGCAGGAGATACACCCGACATCCGCGCCTTTAGCGACCATCCCGGCCAGCATCATGCCGTGTGGGTCGGTGCCCTCATAGGGTGCAACGTGGATCTGCGACGCTCCAGCAAGTTTCATCGCGGTCATCCTTGCTCAGACGGCGGCCGCGTAAGCCGCATCGTCGTCTGATCCAAATGGCGGCATATCTTGCGAGATCGCCATCGAGGCACCCGTACCAGCCAAATGAACCGTACCTAACAATAGGTTTTTCATTTGAGTCTCCTGTTTGTGAACTAGTGTATAATCCATAGCGACAATCCACCTTAGGCGGTGGCAAACCCTTTACACATCGGCTCTCGATTCCGAGAGCGACAGTAATGCCCCTGGGTGCGGAGCTTTGCACGCCAGATCTTGTCACCGAGGTGAGTGGATGTGTCAGCGTGTTTTTACCAGCCGTTGCCATGGAGGGTTGCTCCCGCCTTGCTGAGGACGGATCGCGCCAGATTTTGCTGGAATATCGTGAATTCGACCGGTGCTTGTGGCTAACCACGCCCTGAAAAGGTCGCAATCGCGCTTTCCTCTCCTGCGAATTTTGATATTATACCCCGAAACTTGCGCAGGATTTCCATGACAGATCAAAACCCTTTGGTGATTTTCACCCCTTCGGGCAAACGCGGGCGATTTGCCGTCGGCACAGCTGTGCTCGAAGCCGCTCGCAGCCTTGGCGTTGACCTTGATTCCGTATGCGGTGGGCGCGGAATTTGTTCAAAGTGCCAGATCACACCCTCTTTCGGCGATTTTCCGAAGTTCGGGGTTAATTCAGGGGCGGAATCGCTGAGCGAATGGAATGCGGTTGAAGAACGCTATGACAGCATTCGTGGCTTGCCAAAGGGCCGCAGACTCGGGTGTCAGGCAACGGTTCAAGGCGATATCGTAATTGATGTGCCGCCAGAATCTCAGGTGCATAAGCAGGTCATCAGAAAACGCGCCGAAGCGCGGGAAATTACGATTGATCCGGCCATACGCCTCCTGTTTGTCGAGGTTGATCAACCGGATATGCATAAACCCACCGGCGATCTGGAACGGCTTCAGTCAGCGTTGCGTGAACAGTGGCAGGTGGAGGCCTGGGCCAATCTCGGAACGCTCGGCGAGCTCCAAAAAGTGCTACGCAAAGGCAAATGGCAGGTGACCTGCGCGTATCATGTGCCAACCGGTCAAATCCTAAATATCTGGCCCGGATATTTTGAAGGCCCGCTCTATGGTTTGGCTGTTGATCTGGGCTCTACCACTATAGCCGCACACCTTTGCGCGCTGGATAGCGGTGAGGTTCTGGCATCTTCCGGTGTGATGAATCCGCAAATCCGATTTGGCGAAGACCTCATGAGTCGGGTTTCATATGTGATGATGAACCCAGGCGGAGATGTGGAAATGACCCGTGTTGTGCGCAATGCGATCAACACGTTGATTGGAGAGATAGCAGCACAAGCCAACATAGATCGGACCGATATATTTGAGCTCGTGTTGGTAGCTAACCCGATTATGCACCACTTGTTTTTGGGCCTCGATCCGGTCGAACTTGGACAGGCACCATTTGCGCTCGCGCTATCTGATAGCCAAACCCTCAATGCACGCGAACTTGAGCTGGATATGCAATCCAACGCGAAAATTTACACCCTGCCCTGTATTGCCGGGCATGTGGG
>DFBP01000160.1:10393-11253 GCA_002366685.1 Rhodobacterales bacterium UBA3077
CTGCTCGGCAATAAAGACGGTGTTTTGGCATGCTCTTCGCCAACCGGCCCCGCCTTTGAAGGTGCTCAGATTTCCTCAGGCCAGCGTGCAGCACCTGGCGCAATCGAGCATATTCGGATCGGCGATGATAAAGAACCTGTATTCAAAGTTGTTGGCTGTGACTTATGGTCAAATGAGGAAAGTTTCTCCGATGCCGTTCTTTCAACCGGCATAACCGGCATTTGTGGTTCCGGAATTATCGAGGCAATCGCCGAAATGCGCATACAAGGTATTGTGGACGCCAGCGGACTTATTGGCTCATCCGAGCAGACCGGAACCGCACGTTGCATTACGGACGGTCGAACCAACGCCTTCGTCATTTACGATTCCAGTGCCGAAGGGGGTGCCAAAATAACTGTCACCAACGGAGATATTCGCGCCATTCAGCTTGCCAAGGCAGCGCTCTATGCGGGGGCAAGGCTATTGATGGACAAACTCAATGTAGACGAGGTCGACCGAGTGATCCTTGCTGGTGCCTTCGGGGCCCACATATCTCCCAAACACGCGATGGTTTTGGGCATGATACCCGATTGCCCTGTCGAAAAGGTTACTTCCGCGGGCAATGCGGCTGGAACAGGCGCTCGCATTGCCCTGCTCAACCTCGCCTCACGCGGTGAAATCGAGCAAACCGTGCGCGAGATTGAAAAAATCGAAACCGCGATCGAGCCGAAATTTCAGGAGCATTTTGTGGAGGCGACCAATATTCCACACGCAACGGCGCCCTACTCCGGGCTGAGAGAAGTTGTGCCCCTGCCGGACGTCTCCTTCAATGTATCCGGCGGCACCTCACGGAAAAGACGGCGGCGCGGTTAATGATTTGA
>DFBP01000163.1 GCA_002366685.1 Rhodobacterales bacterium UBA3077
AAGCCTTGTATTTCGAGCTGGGGGGCTTCGCGTTGCGGTGCGGAGTCGCTCCCGTCGGCCGAGGCCAACAAGGCCTTTTCAAGCTGTCCGAGCGTCACCAGCATTGTTTGTGTGCCGCCATCGCGGAAAATCACCACGCGCACAGTTTCGCCAACAGGCGCCAAGGCAACCAGCCGCACCAGCTCGCGATTGTCCGCCACTTCTTCGCCGTCAAAGCTCAGAATAACATCCCCGGCTTCAATTCCGGCATCCGCCGCCGGGCCATCCGGCACATCTGTCACCAGCGCACCAGCGACTTCATCCAACCCGATCGCATCCGCGATATCGTCAGATACATTCTGAATCCGGACCCCAAGCCAACCGCGCCGGGTTTCGCCATATTCTTCCAATTGATCGACCACGCCGACAACCACGTCAGACGCCATCGAGAACCCGATCCCGATCGAGCCGCCACTTGGTGACAAAATTGCTGTGTTCACACCCACAACCTCACCCCGCATGTTAAACAAAGGGCCGCCGGAGTTCCCACGGTTAATCGCGGCGTCGGTCTGGATAAAGTCGTCATACGAACCGGAGAGCGTGCGCCCGCGGGCCGAAACGATTCCGGCGGAAACCGAGAACCCCTGCCCCAGCGGATTGCCGATAGCCAGCACCCAGTCGCCCACGCGCATTTCGTCAGATTCTCCGAAATTCACAAAAGGAAGTGGCTCATCGGCTTCGACCTTGAGCAAAGCTATGTCGGTGCGGGGGTCGGTTCCGACCACAGTTGCCCGCAACGTGCCACCATTGAACAGCTCGATCTCGACTTCGTCCGCATCTTCGATCACGTGGTTATTGGTCACCACATATCCGTCAAACGAGATAATAAAACCGGAACCAAGGGCGGTACCGCGGCGCTCCCGCGGGGCTTCGTCGCCACGGTTACGGTCGTTGAATTCTTTGAACAGGTCATCAAAAGGCGAGCCTTGCGGCGCGTCCAACTGGTCACCTGCCTGATTGATAATGGTTGAAGTGGTGATATTCACCACCGCCGGGCTAACCTGATCCGCCAGATCGGCAAAGCTGTTTGGCATGCCTTGGCTGCGTGCGGTTTGCGCAAAAGCCAGCAGCATCGCAAATGCGGCCAGAAGCATCCACACCATTTTGTTGGCATTTATGGCAGGCCGGGCAAGAGTTTTAATCTGGTTCAATGGTCATTCCTCCGATTAATAACGCATCAACAGGGCACAAAGCCCGCGTGCCTTAGTAAATGCAACCTAGGCTAGCCCGCTTCAAGTCAGCGGGCCACACCCCAATTCAATACATTGTGATCGCCGGCAGATTATCGCCGCACCAGCGCAATAGTTGCAACCCCTAGCGCAATAAATATCAGCGCCAGCACCCGCACCCTGTCCGGCCGCATCGAAACAAGAAGAAACAGCGCCTTTTTCAAGTGCAAAGGGGCCAGTGCAAGCACCAACCCCTCGACAATGGCCACGAACCCGAGGCCGAAAATTATGTCATCTATCATTGAGCAGGTGTGCTACCCAGCGGATTGGTGAAATAATCAAAGAACGGGCTATCAGGCGAAAGCACCATTGAGGAGTTTTGCCCCTGCAACGACTGCTCATACGCCGAAAGCGAGCGGTAGAACTGGAAGAACTCGGCATCGCGACCATAGGCCTCGGCGTAAATCCGGTTGCTTTCAGCATCGGCTTCACCACGAATGATATTCGAGTCACGCTGCGCGGTGGAGACGGTTACCAGTGCTTGCCGATCGGCATCGGCCCGCACCCGCTGTGCTGCCTCTTTACCACGCGCCCGCTCGTCTGCCGCTTCGCGCTCGCGCTCAGCCTGCATACGGTCAAAAGTCGCAGCCAAGTTTTGGTCGGGCAGGTCAGCCCGCTTGATGCGTACGTCGATCACCTCAAGCCCGAGGTTAATTGAGCGTGCAATCGCCTGATCTCGAATTCGTGACATTAAGCCAACACGGTCTTCAGAAAGCACCGCATTCGAGGGTACCGTACCCAGAACGTCACGCAAAGCCGCATTCAGGATAGGCTCCAACTTTTCTTCTGCTGCTCCGATGCCACCTGTGCCCACTGCCTGCCGGAACTGGCGGACATCCGAAATCCGGTAACGAGCAAAAGCATCAACCACCAAGCGGCGGTCATCCGCTGGCGTAACTTCGAGCGGTTCTGTATCAAGGCTCAAAATCCGGTCATCGTATTTGACCACTTCTTGAATAAACGGGATTTTCCACGCAAGACCGGGTGTTTCTACCACCGTGCGCACCTGTCCGAATTGTAGCACCAGCGCTTTTTCACGTTCGTCGACCACAAAAACCGAAGAGAGCAGCAAAAACACACCTGCGATGGCCACACCACCAATAATAGGGAGCTTTTTCATTAGTTTGATCCTCCGCGGTTTAATTCGGTTAGCGGCAGATATGGCACAACACCAGATCCGCTGGCGGCTTCATCAATGATGATTTTATCAATATCACCAAGCACCCGCTCCATGGTTTCGAGGTAAAGCCGCTGGCGGGTTACGTCCGGGGCTTTAGCATATTCGTCATAAACCGCCACAAAGCGGCTGGCTTCACCCTGCGCAACATTAACCACTTGCGCGCGGTAGCCTTCGGCTTCTTCCAAAAGCTGGGCGGCTTGGCCACGGGCTTCGGCCAAGGCCTGGTTTGCATAAGCGTCCGCGCGTTTCTCAAGCGTATCTCGCTCTTGCTCGGCGGCCTGCACATCGCGGAATGCATCGATCACCTGCGTAGGTGGATCGGCTTTGTCAAAGTTGAGGCGCACGATGTTAATACCGCTATCGTAACTGTCGAGCGTTGCCTGAATAAGCTCGCTCACTTCAACAGAAATAATTCCGCGGTCTCGGTTTAAGATAGGCGCAAGGTCAGAGCGGGCAACGACTTCGCGCATGGCTGATTCTGAAACCGCCCGGATCGTTTCTTGCGGATTTTCCAGCGTAAATAGAAACCTTTTCGAGTCCGTAATATTC
This sequence comes from Rhodobacterales bacterium UBA3077, assembly GCA_002366685.1. GTDB lineage: Bacteria > Pseudomonadota > Alphaproteobacteria > Rhodobacterales > Rhodobacteraceae > UBA3077. Next base: position 2,998 of record DFBP01000163.1, read on the forward strand.
CAAACAACCTCAAAATCAATGTCGATAATGTTTTCATCTCCGGTCAACATCAGGCCCTCAGATGCCCTTCCGGAACCGCCAACACCGATGAGCTCGGATCTCTCACGAGATACCTGTACTATCTCGGCAGTTACAAACGGCCAAGGGGCAAAGTTCAGCCCGGAACTACCGGTTTTGTAATATTCACCCAAAAACAGTTCGACCGACTTTTCCTCGGGTTTAACTGTATAAAAGGAATTGTAGGCCCAAAGCCCGGCTGCGGCCAAAGCCACCAGCAGGTAGCCGCCTTTGCCAAGACCGCCGCCGCCACCGGAGCCCGAACCACCAGAGCCGCCACCGCCGCCCATGATGCCTTTCAGCTTTTCCTGACCTTTGCGCACAAGCTCATCAATATCGGGCACCGGTTGCGGGCCACGGTTTGGTGGGCGCTGGCCCTTGTTGCGGTCGTCGTCATCTCCGCCGCGGTTGCCACCGCCACCCCACGGGCCACCGGAATTACTGTTATAAGGCATAGGCCAAATCTTCCTTTTGGAAAGGTTTCTATTGCTCATGGAATTGTTCATTTATGGCGAATTTGTCAAGGCTTGGCAGCATTTACCAGTAAAAAAACCAAAAAGGAGCGCATTCAGCGCCCCTTTCCAGAATTTCAAAGTGATTATGCGCCCGTAACAACTACACCATTGTTGGGCTCTAGCTGGATGGTGCCTTGCTTTTTAATGTGGTTCTCGACCACTTCCCAAATAGGCTCACCCGGCGCGCCACCTTCGGCAACCGAAGCCCAGCCAGCCACGATATAGGTCTTGTCAGCCTCAATCGTTTCTCCGGTGTTCAGCATGGTCATATTGGTGAGCCGCTCACCTTGCGGTTTGCTCACATCAATATGATAGCCCATGCCACCAACCCGCACCATATCCCCGCCTTGCTGATAATATGGGTCGGGGTTGAACAGGTTGTCCGCCACATCTTCAAGGATGAGCTTGATGGTTTCGCCGGTCATTTCCGAGCGGTAGGTGTTGGGGTAGCTCATGCCGGTCGCATTGAACACATCCTCTCGGGTGATATCATCCCCCGGAATCAGGCTCGGCCCCCAGCGGAAGCCCGGGCTCAGCGCAATATCGGCATCTTTTTCGGAAATCAGCGCGTTGCAGATCAGGTCATCCCACGTGCCGTTAAAGTTACCACGGCGGTACAGCTCGCTATCGGT
>DFBP01000029.1:0-13858 GCA_002366685.1 Rhodobacterales bacterium UBA3077
GCCTGCGCCATATTCTCAACCGTCAGGATGCCGTTTCCGATGCACAAACCCTCAAGTCCGAGCAGGGTCAAAGCCCGCGAGCTATCATTGCAAACGGTATCATAGTGAGTGGTTTCGCCACGTATCACGCACCCCAAGGCCACAAAAGCATCAAACCGACCAGAAGCAAGCTTGAGAGCGGTCGGGACCTCTAGCGCGCCCGGTACTTCAATGGTTTCATGGCTGGCCCCTGCGGCTTCAATTGCGGCGCGCGCGCCGGTTACCAATTGGGTCGCAATATCTGCGTAATAGGGTGATAATACTATCAAAACCCGTGTGGGTTCCTTAAAAACCGGTGGCGCTAGGGTGTTGTGTTCTTGTGCCATTTCAGATTTCTCCGATCCGGCGGGTTTCCACAATACTCAAGCCATAGCCATCAAGGCCGACAATTTTCGGGCTCGGTGAATTGCTGAGCAAAACCAGCTCGTGCAGGCCCAGCGCTGCCAGTATTTGCGCACCTAATCCGTATTGCTTGAGCTTGGCCTCAGGCTCAGTGTTCGTGCTCAGGCTTGCTGCCATGTCGCGGAGCAGCACCACAACCCCGCGCCCCTCAGCGGCGATAAGGTTCATAGCATTTGAAAGCTCGTTCCCCTTGCCCGGTGTGAGCCCGAGCATGTCGTCAAACGGATTGGCCGCATGCATGCGGACCATCACCGGTTCACTTGAGGAAAGGTCCCCCTTGCTCAACACCAGATGCTCGGCATCCTTTAGCGTGTCTTTGAAAACACGAAGACACCAAGTTCCGCCAAATTCCGAACTCACTTCACTAGACGATATCTCGTCTACCAAGTGATCATTACGCAGCCGGTAAGCTATCAAGTCCGAAATCGTTCCGATCTTTAGCCCGTGTTTTTTGGAGAAATCAATCAGGTCCGGCAGGCGCGCCATCGTTCCGTCTTCATTCATAATCTCGCAGATCACGCCCGAGGGATTCAGCCCCGCCAGTTTGGAGATATCTGTGGCCGCCTCTGTATGGCCGGCCCGAACAAGCACGCCACCTTCTCGCGCGCGCAGTGGAAACACATGCCCCGGTGTTGCGATCTCAACCTGACGCACCTGCGGATTTATGGCGGTCGCTACCGTAATGGCGCGATCTTGGGCGGAAATCCCTGTCGTCACGCCTTCAACCGCTTCAATAGAAACGGTAAAAGGTGTTTCGTGACGGGAGGAATTGTTGGAGGCCATCATTGGCACGCCCAGCCGTTCGACCTGTGCGCCGGTCATTGTCAGGCAAATCAGTCCGCGCCCATGCGTGGCCATGAAGTTGATTGCTTTGTCGTCCGCCATTTCGGCTGGAATCACGAGGTCTCCCTCATTTTCGCGGTCTTCATGATCCACCAGAACAAACATTCTTCCGGCTTTTGCATCTTCCAGAATTTCTTCGATCGGGGAAATATCCCCTTCAAACGGGTTTTGCGGCATGCGGGCCTCCATATTTGCCGCAAGGCTTATCTTAAACAACCCGTATTGACCAGTGCAAACCCCTTTGGCCGAGGCCGGTACTTTTAGTAGATAAACCTGATTTGATCTGACCAAAATCTTTCGACCCGGCGCATGGTGGCGTTGATGTCGCCCATCTCTTCGCCTTCCAGAATATCCTTTTTCTGTAAAAGGGTGGCATGCCTTGCGAAAAGTTGCGCCACGGTCATGCGGACATCCCGGCCCTTTTCGGTGAGCTTTACACGCACCGCACGCCGGTCAACGGCACATTTCTGATGGTGCATATACCCCGCCTGAACCAGCTTCTTAAGGTTATAGGAAACATTTGATCCTTGGTAATACCCGCGCGATTTCAGCTCACCCGCTGTCACCTCGTTTTCGCCGATGTTGAAAAGCAGCAAGGCTTGCACCGAGTTGATGTCAATAATCCCGAGCCGCTCGAACTCGTCTTTGACCACGTCGAGCAGCAGTCGGTGCAACCGCTCGATCAAGGCCAGATGTTCCATATAATCGCCCAGATAAGCCACGCTATCCACTTGCGCGCCATCTTGCGTTTCGGCTTTTATCGCTGTTTGCGCCACAATGTTTCCTCCAAAAAAATAACTCTTTCTGGAGCCAACATGCGCAACAAGTCCAAATAACGCGTTAAAACCGATAAAAAATCAAAATAATTTTATTTCGTTCTTGATTTTCAAGAGCATAGCGCTGTGTTCGGCCGGCACAGGCTGTTGACCGGTGAACCAAGGATAAAGATCGGTATCATTTTCGGCCATCAAGGCCTCAAGCGAATCCAGTTCTTCGCGGGTAAGGGAATCGAGATTTTGGTCGGCAAAGCTTCCCAGTATCAAGTCCATCTCTTTAGTGCCGCGCCGCCACGCTCGAATTCTCAAACGCTTGAGCCGGTGCTCGTGTGTCTCTTCCATAACCCGTCCTTTTTTTGGCAACCTAAGTTTTTCCCACAGCAATGGCAATTGCTGTTAAGCTTCACAAAAATCCTTGGGAGGAAAACATGGCTAACTTATCCGATGAACAGCAAGCCCTGAAAGACAGCATTAAGAAAAGTGGCATGATCTGGGGCGCGATCCTCGGGGTTATCGCAGCCGGTATTGGCTATTGGGCGCTTGGCGGGCAATCCACCGCCATCCGAGGGGGCGCAGCAGCCGCCATCGGAGCGGTTACCTTCGGGTTAATATCCAGCTGGCGAATAAAGGCGAACTCGGCCGCGGCGGCCTGTGAAAAATGTAACGCCACGTTTTCGATCACACGGACGGATCGCGCGGAAGAAGTGAAATCTTCAGAAAACAAGGAAACGCGGGACGCGCAGCCGGACCATTCTACAAAGGTCGTAACGTGGGTCGAAGACACAATTGAGGTCACTGACACCTACACATGCGCCAAATGCAACGATGCCACCACAAAACAATATACAAAGACCGTAAAGCGCGACGAAGTCGAAACCGTTGAACCCGCTCCCGAAAAGCCCAAAGAAAAAACCGCGGAACAACCGGAAAATGCAGGTGACGCGAAAGAGGCCCCGGCAGGCGAGGGCTGGTTCTCCGACTCGGCAAAAGATGCAGCGCCTGAACAGGCTGAAGGGGTCGCAACTTCGTCCAAGGGCAAATCCGGCGGCAAAGGCGACACAAAAAAATAGATAAGCCCGTTCAGCAAACCGGATGCTCGTAGCAAACCCTGCCCTACGGGCTTCCGCTCGCGCCAAACATATTGCATAACCAACGAAAATTGATTCTCCGAAACGAGCCCCGTTATGCATGATATCCGCGCCATCCGTGAAAACCCCGAAGCCTTTGATGCGGGGCTTGCCCGCCGTGGCCTTGCCGCACAATCAAGCGATATTCTAAAAATCGATGACGCCCGTCGCGCAGCTATCCATGCCGCCGAGACCGCACTCGCAGAACGCAATGCTGCGTCAAAGCAAGTGGGCGCCGCAAAAGCCAAGGGTGACGAAGCTGAGTTCGAACGCCTCCGCGCACTGGTTGGTGCCAAAAAGACCGAGATCGCCGAGCTTGAAGATCAAGCCAAGGCAGAGACCCATCGGTTAAACGATGTCTTGATGTCCCTTCCCAACCTACCGGCGTCCGACATCCCCGATGGTGAGGATGAAGACGATAACGTAGAGGTTCGTCGCATTGGAAGCCCGCGCAACTTCTCTTTCGCACCCAAAGAGCATTACGAGGTGACTGCCGCCGCACACGGGCTTGATTTCGAAACCGCCGCCAAACTCAGCGGTTCGCGCTTTGTGGTGCTTCGTGGCGCAATGAACCGGCTGCACCGTGCCCTTGGCCAGTTTATGCTCAACACTCATGTTGACGAAAACGGTTTCACCGAAACATGGACACCGGTGCTTGTGCGGGACGAAGCTATGTATGGCTCGGGCCAGCTACCGAAATTCGCGGAAGACAGCTACCGCACCGAAAACGGTTGGTGGCTGATCCCGACCGCTGAAGTGACCTTGGTGAACTCGGTTGCCGGTGAAATCCTTGATGAAGGTGCCCTTCCGATCCGCCTGACCGCGCACAGCCAGTGCTTCCGGTCCGAGGCGGGTTCAGCCGGGCGTGATACGGCGGGCATGTTGCGCCAACACCAGTTCGAAAAGGTCGAAATGGTCGCGATCACCACGCCAGACCAAAGCGCTGCCGAGCTGGAGCGGATGACCAAATGCGCCGAAGGTATTCTTGACGCGCTCAAAATCCCTTACCGCACCGTAGTGCTCTGCACCGGAGATGTCGGCTTTGGTATGCGCAAAACCTATGACATTGAAGCCTGGCTGCCTGGCCAGAACAGCTACCGCGAAATCTCGTCTTGTTCGGTGGCTGACGATTTTCAGGCGCGCCGCATGAACACCCGCTACCGCCCTGAAGGTGGAAAACCGGAATTTGTTCATACCCTCAATGGCTCCGGCCTTGCTGTTGGCCGCACTCTGATTGCCGTGATTGAAAACAACCAGCAAGAAGACGGCTCTATCACCATTCCCGAAGTCTTGCGGCCCTATATGGGCGGCAAATCAACGGTGCTTCCCGATGGTTCACTCGGCGATTAGCGGATAGAAGTTTGGCCAGCCTAGGTTAGACCTCAGGGGGCTAGAGACGGTGGCATTTTTGACTCACCTGTTCAAAAATATCAGGCCATCCCCTTTCCACCTCTGGACCTCCCCGCCGCCCCCGCCTAGAAAGGCTAAAACCCTTAAGCGAGGCATCTATGCGCATTCTGATCACCAATGACGACGGCATCACCGCTCCCGGCCTAAAGGTCATGGAAGCTATCGCTCAAGAAATTGCCGGACCTGACGGCGAGGTTTGGACCGTTGCTCCGGCGTCCGAGCAATCGGGTGTTTCGCATTGCATATCCTATATCCGCCCGATGCGGTTGGAGCAGTTCGGGGAACGGCGGTTTGCGGTCGAAGGGTCGCCAGCCGATTGTGTGCTTGCCGGCCTGCACGAAGTTCTGAAAGACACGCCGCCGGATCTTATTCTTTCCGGTGTAAACCGTGGCCACAATGTTGCTGAAGATACGCTCTATTCCGGCACTATCGGCGCCGCGATGGAAGCCGCTATGTGTGGGCATAAAGCCATCGCTATGTCTCAATATTATAACCAGTACAGCCATGATCTGGACGACCCGTTTGATGCGGCACGCACTCACGCAGCGCCCCTGGTCCGCCAATTGCTGGAGACCGCGCTTTGGCACGATAAATCATACGCCACCTTCTACAATGTGAACTTCCCTCCGGTCGCGGCTACTGAGGTTAGAGGCGTACGCACAACCCGCCAAGGGGCGCGCACAACGGCGGCTTTCGGCGTTGACCCGCAAACAGCCCATAACGGTCGCCGGTATTTGTGGCTGACACATCGGGCTGACAACACCAGCGCCGCTTCGGGCTCCGATGCTTATGAGGCCTCGCAGGGGTATGCGACAATTACCGCCCTCCATGCGGATCTCACATCCGAACAGGCGCTACAAACCATTGCCAAACTGGATGCCGACTTTTGAGCGCCCAAGAGCAAATGCAGTTCATCCTTGGCCTGCGCAGCAAAGGCATTACCGACCCGCGCGTGCTTAAAGCCATGGAGGCCATCCCGCGAGATGTGTTTCTGGACGGCACGTTCCAACCCCGGGCTTTCGAAGACAGACCCCTGCCAATTGATTGCGGCCAGACCATCAGCCAGCCTTCAATCGTCGCAAAAATGACTCAAGCGCTGAACGTAACGCCGCGCTGCAAAGTGCTCGAAATCGGGACAGGAAGCGGGTATCAGGCTGCAATTCTCTCCCAACTGGCGCGCAGGGTTTATACCGTTGAGCGCCACCGCCCGCTTGCGCGCCGCGCAGTGCGGGTTTTGCAGAGCCTTGACCTTGCCAATGTAACCGTGATCACCGGTGACGGAAGCTTTGGCTTGCCGAGCCAATCGCCGTTTGACCGGATTTTGCTAACCGCTGCGGCGGAAGACCCGCCAGCCAACCTACTGGAGCAACTCCGCGTTGGGGGGATCATGGTATTGCCGGTCGGGCAATCAGACATGGTTCAAACATTGATTAAAATCGAAAAAACAGATACAGGTTTAGAATATAGTGAACTGGGCGAGGTGCGTTTTGTGCCTTTGCTTGAGGGAATCGCGGAGGATATCGCGTAACCTCACCGAGCATATAGACCGGAAAACCGGCGAATATTTAAAAGAGGCATAGTGATATGGGCATTTATAATATCGTGAAAATAGGTGTGGCGCTTGGCAGCTTCACGCTCACCAGCGCTTGCGAAAACGGCATTGACCTGTCGCGGGTGACCACGCCGTTTCAGCGCCAGTCAGAGGCCATTCCTTCCATTAATCGCCCGGCGGCAGACAGCCGTGGTGTCATCACCTACCAAACCTATCAGGTCATCGTCGCGCGCGAGGGCGATAGCCTTGCTTCCATGGCTGACCGTGTTAACCTCACGGCCACCGAACTGGCGAATGCCAACGGCCTGCCTGTTCGTTATTCACCACGCGCCGGCGAAGTGCTTGCGCTCCCTGAAAATGTCGGTGGTTCTGTCGTTGCCTCTCCTTCTGGCTGGTCAGCCGAAATTGCTACCTCAGCTATTGAGAATGCTAGCCCTAGTAACCTCATAGCCGAAGTCGGCAGCCCTTCCGAGCCGCTCCGTCATCGCGTAGAGGCCGGTGAAACGGCTTATTTAATTGCAAGGCAATACAATGTGTCGGTAACGGCGCTAGCATCGTGGAACGGGCTGGATTCAGACCTCACGGTACGCCCCGGACAGCAATTGATTATTCCTGTGGCGGATACAGATAACATCGCGCCGCCTGCCCCAAGCACTCCGCCTGCACCTACTCCGGCGCCAGTGGCTCAGCCTGAGCCCGCCCCTGTCCCTGCGCCTGCACCAGAAACACCGCCCGCCGTTGGCAACCCGGGCGCACCATTTGTTGCGCCGGTCCAAGGGGGAATTTCTCGCGGATATCAACCAACAGGGCGAAATAAAAACGAAGGGCTGGATTATTCAACCACTGCAAATGCGCCCGTTCAAGCTGCCGGTGATGGCGCAGTCGCCCTTGTTTCCGAATCTCTCGGCGGCCTTGGCACCATTGTTCTTATCCGTCACTCAAACGATTTAATGACCGTTTACGGGCGCGTAACCGATGTGACAGTCACAAAAGGCGATACCGTTTCTCAAGGCCAGCAAATTGGCAAAGTAGCGCCCGCCGACCCGCCAACCATGCATTTTGAGGTTCGTGTCGGAACAGAAAGCGTCGACCCGACTCGATATTTGCAATAGCTAACGGGTTTCATCTCGCCACGCTTGCCATGCTTGGGGTGTGTCGAGATCCAGCGCTGCTCCGCGTCCACTTGTCTTGACGTGGCAGATAAACTCTGTGCTGTTGCGCAAAATATCGCGACCTCCGCTATCTCCGCTCGACAGGGCCAGATTTTCAAAAAACCGGCGGCCAAACAGGACCGGATGGCCGGGCGTGCCATCTTCTGAAACCGCGCGGCATATTTCCTTTTGCGAGTCCGGATCGTAAGCCTCAATCAATTGATTATAGTGCGTGGCTGTGATCTCCGGCATATCTGCAAGCGCCACAATCACGGCATCATATTCTTCGCCAACATGAACCATGGCATTGCGCAGCGTTGCCCCCATGCCCTCTTCATGATCCTGCGCATCAATCGGCGTAACGGCCAATCCTGCCAATGTCGCGCTTCGAGCTTCAGCGCTTGGGGGCAGCGCGACAAATACTTTGGTTGCCTGACTATCCACCGCCGCTTTCGCTGCGTGATGAAGCATCGAATATTCCCCCACCTCCTCCAACAGCTTGTCACGCCCTTCCATTCGGCGGGACTGACCCGCCGCCAGTAAAACAATCGCAACCCTTCGGGACGCGCTCTTTCTTTTAATGCGGCGCGGCAACGGCCGGGTTGGAATTTCTTTCAGCAAACCTCCCACACCCATGCCGGCCAGCATGTCTGCGCCCACCGGAATACCGCATATCAACCGCTCCAGCACCCAATCGGCACCGTTCAGCGCCAGCGCCCGAACGCAGCCCGGCAGGCCAAGCACTTCCCGCTTACCTTGGGTGCCGATAAAAAGCAGATTACCCGGGTCCACAGGAATTCCGAACCGGGTAACTTTACCACCAGCTCGCCGCACAGCCTCTGGCCCGACATCCTCGATATCGCTGGTGGCAGAGGCCGTCAGCACCAACACAAGTTCGCCTCTGGCTGCTTTGATCGCGGCGGCCAAATCCGCGCCGCTATGTGGCACCGTCTGGCAATCTTCGAGCACAACTCCCAACCGTGATAATCGAGTCTCAACAGCCTTTCGGCCCTTAACCAAAAGGCTCGGCTTCATGTTCTCGACCGATGTCATAATCAGCGAGATCTGACGCCTTTTTACCGGATGCAATTGCAGCGCCCCTTCAATCTTGGCAGCTGCCTTTTCCACAAGTTTGCCATTCACCCCATAAGGAATTATTTTTACCGTCGCCAATAATTGCCCGCGTTCAACCCGCGCAAATTGTGGTAGCGTGGCCAAGGTTATGGCCGGGTCAATTGCGTTAAGCGCATTTACAGCTTCAACATCCACTTCCAAAACGCCTGCACCTTGCGCTATAAAGTTTACCCTTCCCGCAAAAGCGGTGGAAGCTTCAACCTGAGGGCCAATTCCGGATAAGCCGATTTGGGCCGCAGCCGCATTTTCATCCAAATCACCCGTCTCAAGAATGGCTACCGTAACATCCTGCATTCCGGTTTCCGCAAGGGCCTCGATATCATCTGGCCCCAGCCTCATACCTTTACGCAACCGCCGCGTACCCACCTGATGTGAATGGGCCAAAATCGCCCCTTCCGCGCGAGACAGCTCAACCGGACCAAACTTCATGGTCGGGTTCCGGGACGGCGCAAACGCTCGATGACTTGAGCGAGAATTGACACCGCTATTTCCGCGGGAGATTTAGCACCGATATCCGCGCCAACCGGCGCATGGATGCGCGCGATGTCCGCCGCGCAAAAACCGGCAGATTCGAGCCTTGCTACTCGCTTTGCATGTGTTCGCGTAGACCCGAGGCATCCGAGGTAAAACACCGGCGCCGTCAGCGCTTCCCGGATTGCCGGATCGTCAATTTTGGGGTCATGGCTCAATGTTACAACGGCACAGCGCGCATCAAGGTTCAGCGCTGCGAGCGCCTCGTCTGGCCAGTCATGCATCAGTGTTTCACCGGGAAAGCGGCTTTCCGAGGCAAAGGCTTCCCTCGGATCAACCAACACCGGATCAAATCCGGCGAGCCTTGCGAGTTGCACCAAAGGCTGCGCAATGTGCACCGCCCCGACGATAATCATTCGCAGTGGCGGGTTGTGGATGCCGATAAACCAATCGCCATTCAGGCCGGATTTGTCGGAGACGAACCGGTCTTCCACCCTTGGAGCGCCCTCCTTAAGCAACTGCCGTTCCCATGTGCGCAGGTTTACCGTATAGGCTACAGGCTCATGCGCGGCACGCTTGGCAACCAACGCCTCCAACTCTTCGATCGCAGGCCCCTGCCCGCGCCCAATAGGCTCTACAAGAACCCGAATTTTCCCACCGCAAGCCAGCCCAACGGCAAAGGCTTCTTCATCCGCAACGCCGTATTCCAACACCGTGCAATGCCCTGTCTCGAGTGCCTCCATGGCTTCCTCGACGACTGCACCTTCCACACAACCTCCTGAGACCGAGCCCATCATTTCGGTCTCTCCCGATATCACCAGTTGGCTCCCCAACGGGCGCGGTGCCGAGCCCCATGTCTCTACTACGGTGGCCAGTGCTACCGCTTTCCCCGCACGCACCCAGTCGAGCGCTATTTCCGGTATTTTGTCATAATTCTGCGCCATTCGGCCCTCCTGCTGATAAACAAGTCTAAGCCCGCTGCCGCAGTTGTCACGCACAAAAATGGCTGTCCCTTTTTTGGAGCCTCACCAGCCCGATCAACAATTATAAATGGCTTCCCTTTAAAACTGGTTGACCTGACCAGCTGAGCGGCCTCTTATTGAGCAAACGCTAGGAGCCCCTATGTCACTTCCCAATTCCATAGAATCCACCCAAGAAATGCTGGCCGATACCGGCTATGTCTGCTCCCGCGCCCTTGCCACCGTCGTTTTTCTATCTCTCAAGCTTGGTCGCCCGCTGTTTTTGGAAGGCGAGGCCGGGGTTGGCAAAACAGAGATCGCCAAGGCTCTGGCCAAGGGCCTCGGGCGGCGGCTGATCCGCCTGCAATGTTATGAAGGGCTGGATGCCTCCTCTGCCGTTTACGAGTGGAATTTCGCGGCCCAAATGGTGGCCATCCGTACCGCCGAAGCGGTGGAGGGTACGGACCGCAAAGCCCTGACCGAGGAGCTTTTTTCGGATGAATTCCTCATCCGCCGCCCGCTGCTTGAGGCTATGCAACCCCAACCCGGTGGCCCGCCCGTCTTGTTGATTGACGAGCTCGACCGCACGGATGAACCTTTTGAAGCCTTTCTGCTGGAGGCACTTTCCGATTTTCAAGTCACCATCCCCGAGCTTGGCACCATCAAAGCCCCCGAGCCGCCAATTGTGATCCTGACCTCCAATCGCACCCGCGAGGTGCATGACGCATTGAAACGCCGCTGCCTTTATCACTGGGTTGACTACCCCGATTTTGACCGCGAAATGGAAATTCTGCACAGCCGCGCGCCCGAGGCAACCGAAGCGCTCTCGCGCGAGGTCGTCGCATTTGTGCAAAAACTGCGCGGCGAGGACCTGTTTAAAAAGCCCGGTGTGGCCGAAACGATCGACTGGGCCAAATGCCTGTTGGCGCTGGATGCCATTGCCCTTTCGCCCCAGCTCATTGCCGACACTTTGGGCGCTATCCTGAAGTATCAGGACGATATTCAGAAACTGGCCGGAAGCGAAGCCACCCGAATTCTGGAAGAGGCCCGTAAGGAGATCGCATAGGTGGCCACGCTCCCCGAACTCGAGATCCCTATTGACGGCAAGCTCGCTGCCAATATCACCTATTTCGCCCGCGCCCTGCGCGCTGCGGGTATCCCCGTTGGAGCTGGCCGTTTGATCGACGCCATCCGCGCTGTCGAGGCCGTTGGCTTCACGGAGCGCAAAGATTTTTTCTGGACCCTCCACGCCTGTTTTGTCTCTCGCCCCGAGCAGCGCGTTGTGTTCCGGCAAGTGTTCCGGTTGTTTTGGCGAGATCCGCAGTTTCTGGAGCATATGATGACCATGCTCCGCCCTACCCTGCGTGGAGCCAATGAACCGCCAAAAAAGAAAGACGCCGAGCGCCGCGCCGCCGAGGCTTTGCTGGACGGGGCCGAGCAGCCAGCGCCCAAGCAGGAAGAGAACGGCGAAGAAGTCGAGTTTGAGGCCGTTCTGAGCGTTTCCGCAGCCGAAAAGCTCAAACATCAGGATTTCGAGCAGATGAGCGCGGCAGAGCTGGCCAAAGCCCGCAGGGCCATTGCGCAGATCACCCTACCGGTCAAACCTATCGCCAGCCGCCGGACCCGTGCGGCCAGCCGTGGCCATCTGCCAGACTGGCGCGCCACGCTCAAAGCCTCGATGCGCACGGGCGGAGATATGCAACGGCTCGCCATGCGCAGCCGCAAACCGCACTACCCCAACCTCGTCGCCCTTTGCGATATTTCCGGCTCCATGTCCGGTTACAGCCGTATGCTGCTGCATTTTCTGCACGCTGCCAGCCAGGCCAAAGGCGCGGGTTGGGCCAAGGTGCACAGTTTTACGTTTGGCACACGCCTAACCAACATCACCCGGCACCTGCAAAACCGCGATGTGGACGCTGCACTGGCGGCCGCAGGGGCTCAGGCACAGGATTGGGAAGGCGGCACCCGGATCGGTGAAAGCCTTCATGCATTTAACCGTGACTGGTCTCGCCGCGTGCTTGGTCAGGGTGCTGTCGTGCTTCTGATTACCGACGGGCTGGACAGGGACGACGCAGCGCTGCTGGCCAAAGAGGCGGAACGCCTGCATCTTTCCTGCCGCCGGCTGATCTGGCTCAACCCGCTGCTGCGCTGGGAAGGTTTTACTCCCAAGGCCGCCGGGGTCAAAGCCCTGCTGCCCCATGTCGATACATTCTGCGCCAGCCACAATATTGCTTCCATCGAAGCTCTAGCGCATATCCTCTCCCATGCCGGAGAGGGTGCCGACAAAGCCAGACTCACCGCGCTGATATAATACCGATGAAACGCGCCAAGGTTTCAGCGCGGCGCGTGTGGCCCCTTCACATAAGCGCTACGCCAACGCGCCGCTAAGGCTGCCCAAGGTCAGCCGCCGTCAGCTCACAGGCAAATCCAAATCCGCCATTCAGAAATGCCTCTTTTACCTGAAACCGCACAAAGCGGAAATCGGCAAAATCTATGTAGAGCTTTGCTTTAGGATGCGTAAGCAAGTAATGGGCTCGCAAATCCATGTAAGACGCGTCCGCTTTATCGACAAACTTTGCCGCGCATTGCACGGTTAGCCGCGCGTGGGTTAGCGGGTCACCTTTTTCGCCAGGCTCGCCAACCAAAAGCGAACAATTTGGATTTTCTTGCAGCGCCCCCGTGTGCTGAGAAAGCGTCGAGACCAGTGAAATCAACCCGCCATCCTCAGCCAACCCCAGCGCGACACGCGTTACAAACGGCGCGCCGCTCGCGGGGTGGACAACAGCCAGCGCGCCAAACCGCGCTGCGCTCAACAGGTCTCGCGCTATACCACGCGCCTCTTCATCAGCTGGGCGAAGCGTTGATTCCTTGCTCACAACATCATCCAAGCGGCGAGGCCTAGAAACGCAAAGAATCCAACAATATCCGTTACCGCCGTCACAAACGCGCCCGAAGCCAGCGCCGGGTCTGCGCCAAGCTTATCGAGCGTGATTGGCACCAAAATACCGGCCATACCGGCTACCAGAAGGTTGGCCACCATCGCCAACCCAAGCACCACGCCGAGCATCGGATCGCCAAACCAGATCAACCCTACAATTCCGATGATGCCCGCAAAAACCACCCCATTTGCTAATCCGACCAGCGTTTCGCGCACCACAATCCGCATCGCGTTTGAGGGGGTCAGGTCGCGCGTGGCAATGGCGCGCACCGCAACAGTTAGCGTCTGTGTGGCGGCGTTTCCCCCCATTGAGGCCACAATCGGCAACAGGACTGCAAGCGCTACAATTGCTTCAATGACACCGGTAAATTGTGCAATCACAATTGAAGCCAGAATTGACGTTGCCAGATTCACCGCCAACCACGGAAACCGCGCTTTGGTGATCTGCCAAACCTTGTCCGTCAGGTCCTCGTCACCAAGGCCAGCCAGCCGGTTCATATCTTCTTCGACCTCGTCTTCCAGAACGTCCATCGCGTCATCTATGGTGATAACCCCAACCAACCGACCTTCGCGGTCAACCACCGGCGCTGAAACCATGTGATACTGGTTAAACGCGTAAGCCACATGCTCGATATCCTGATCCGCAGGGATCGTGCGGAAATCCTTCTCCATCATGTCGGCAATGGCCACATCCCGCGCAGCGCCCATTATTTTGGACAGCCTCACCTCACCAACGGGGTGCATCATCGGATCCACAACGATAACATCATAAAAACTCTCGGGGAGGTACTCCGCACCGCGCATATAATCAATTATATCGCCCACCAGCCAGTGCTGCGGGGCGACCACCACTTCGCGCTGCATCAAACGGCCGGCACTATCTTCTTCGTAGCTTAGCGCTTGCTCAACCGCGATCCGGTCAACAACGTCCAGCTTTTCGAGGAGCTTTTCCTGCTGTGGCTCCTCAAGATCCTCAACCAGATAGACCACATCATCCGTTTCAAGATCCCGCACCGCTTCGGCCAGAACTTCATCCGGCAGGTCACGCATCACCTC
>DFBP01000029.1:13937-14739 GCA_002366685.1 Rhodobacterales bacterium UBA3077
GCGATATCTGCCTCGTGCAGAGGCTCAAGCAATGTGAGCAATTGCGGTTGTGAACCTTGCTCCACGGTCTCCAATACCGCTTCAACAAGTGAAACATTGAGACCGTAGTCTTCCTCAACAGGGAAGTTGTGGGTGTGTTCAGCCATAGCGCGCCCCCTTAATTGCCCGCAACTTAGCGCAAGCTGATTGCAATTGCATCGGCTATTTGAAAGAAAGAAGAAAACATCGGAGCGCAAAATGACACAACTTCTATTGGGCCAAACCCTCGGCTTCTCTGGCAACCCATGGCAGATTCCGTTCACAGATGCCGTGCAACATATCCGGCGCGGCGCCGTTTTAATCGAAAACGGAAAAATCGTCGCCGTTGGCGAAGCTGATCCCCTGCGCACCGCCAACCCGGAAGCTACAATAGCCGATCATGGCGATAGCCTGATCATGGCAGGATTCGTCGATAGCCACGCCCATTTCTCGCAAACCGCGATTATTGCAAGCTGGGGAAAGCGGCTGATTGACTGGCTCAATACCTATACCTTCCCCGAAGAAACCCGCTTTGGTGACCCCAAATATGCCGCGCAAATCGCTGAAACCTATTTGGACCTCAATCTGTCGAACGGCATCACGACCGCCTGCGCCTATTGCACCATCCACCCGGAATCGGTTGACGCCTATTTCACCGCCGCTCAAAAGCGCGGCCTTCGGATGCTTGGCGGCAAAGTGATGATGGACCGCAACGCCCCGGACGGGCTGCGCGATACCGCCCAAAGCGGCTACGATGACAGCAAAGCCTTGCTGCAAAAATGGC
>DFBP01000193.1:0-3441 GCA_002366685.1 Rhodobacterales bacterium UBA3077
GGCTGGTTCGTTGGGCAGGTCATGAAAGCCACCGGCGGCAAAGCCAACCCGAAAGCGGTAAATGAAATTATCCGCAAAAAACTTGGCTGATATTTTCATAACAGTTTGAGATAGATAAAAATGGTGCTAGAAAACTAGCACCATTTTTTATTGAGGAATTCAGATGTCTATATTCAAATTTGGCGCGGCCGCTACCCTTTTAGCGCTTGCACCGGTCACCGCTGTTTCACAAAATTACGATGCACTAATTGACGAAAGCTTTCTTGCCGAGACTTTCACCATCAGCGCGCCTAACGCATTGAAAATGGCGGAATGCGAAGTGAAAATCTACCCGACCTGCACCTACGTTTGGGGCACACCTTCGGATAAGGATGCAGCGCGTATCTCCATGGGGTTAAGCCCCGAGGGCAACAAGCTTATGGTTATCTTCGCTCAAACCCGAAGCGCACAAGATTGGGAGCGGGTTATTTCCGTTTATTCTGATGCTGAAAGCGTTCAAGACCTCGGTGAAATTGCGGTTTGGTCTTCGCGACGGAGCCAGATTTCATTGATGAATGGGGAAGGCTTGGTGATTCATGTCCACATTGACGGCGAGGAAGCCGCCAAAGAGCAAGCCATTTTGGTCGCCAATCATGTTCTGGCCCAGCTTTAAGTAAACCGACAGGTTTCTATGCATGACTTCGGAAAAATCATCTACCTTGATGTCGGGAAAACCGGATCAAGTTACGTGTCGCGGTTTTTACGGCATAACTTGTTGCTTGACGAAAAGGCATTTAGCAAACATGCGCGTTTAGGCGACGACTATCGGCCCAAAGATTTTTACTTCATTTCAACGCGTGATCCGCTCCGCCAATATATTTCTCTTTTCAAATACGGGTTGGATGGTAAAGGGCACGTTTATGGGGCTTTCAAGCGGGTTGGGCTTGGTCATCTCTATGAGAAACACTCAGTCCCTGCTTTTGAAAGATGGCTGGAATTTATGCTCAGACCATCGCGTGCGAAGGTATTGCGCGAAGACTACTATAAGACCCAACCGCAGCTTTATGGCTTTCAAACGTTCAGGTTTCTGGCGTTGTCGCTCCAACATCCGATCAAGAAATTAGGGGTGAAACACACCAAGAGTTCGCTTGTTTCGCTTTATAACAAGAATAAGGTCCATTCATTGGTTGTCAGAACAGAGACCCTCAATGAAGATCTTGAGAAGTTGCTGGAATCGCCCGTCGGAAAATATTTTCGGAGTTCAACCGAAGTGAGAGGCTATTTGGCAAGCGCAGGTAAGCTTAACCAAAGTCAAACGAATAGTGATATTCCGGTAAAATCTATTAGTCCCGCATTGATCGAACTGGTGAAAGCCCGCGAATGGTTCCTCTATGAAAATATTTGTGGAAAATGAAGTTGCTAAAGTGCTAATATCTTCGGATTGAATATTTTAATTGTACCTGCAACCCGACATGCACAAAATCGCACATTTCGAGGAAATTCTTTTTATGTATGAATACAAGCTCCTTCCCGTGCCCGACCTCGCCAAAAAGGCAAAAGGGCGCAAAACCGTGGCTGAAAGGTTTTCCTTTGCGCTGAGTGACGTGCTGAACGAGCAGGCCAAAGAGGGTTGGGAGTTTTCGGGGCAGGAGTCTTTTTCACTTGAGGAAAAAGGCGGCATGCTGGGCAAAGACAAAAAGGTGAAACTCCGCACCCTTATTTTCAGGCGGGAAGTAAGGCTTGATGAAATGCCGCTGGACCAAAAGCTGGAAAAGCTGCGCGAACGCAAAGCCGAAACTATGGTACAGGCACCGCCCACACCTGCCCCGGTGCCCGAACCCTTTCCGGAACCCATGCCCAGCCCGCAGGCCATGGGAGATTCGGTTGTGACCAATGGCGCGGAACCAACCCGTATTTTCTCGCCGTTTGACACTGAGCCTGAAGAGCCCGATGTGCCGCCACTCGGTCCCGCCGAAAAGGCTTAAACGCCGCTGACAACCAGCGCCAGCGCGTGCACGCGCTCGTCAAGCTCTTGCTTGACCGCAGCCATAACGGCGCGTTGCTGGGCAACACGGTTCATTCCATTGAAAGCAGCAGCCCGGATAACTATCTTGAAATGGGTTTCGCCCCCTTCGCGATAGCCCCCATGTCCGCGATGGGATTCGCTCTCGTCAATTATTTCCAGCTCAACCGGTGAAAACGCGGTTTCAAGTTTCTCACGCATCCGTTCGGCATAGGTCATATCATTCTCCATTTTAGGGCTTGGCCTTTTTCATAACTTGTCTATGCTGTGTGCCGCAGTTGGAAAAGGGCAAAAAGGAATCTCATGGCACGTAAACCTCTATCTTTTGATTTCGACATCTCGGCAGCGGCCGATAAAAAGCGGCGTTCAAAACGTCGTGGCATGTCGGGTGCTGTAGAGACATCTTCCCGCGTATGCCAAAAGGAAGGTTGCGAGCTGCCCGGTAAATACCGCGCACCCAAATCGGCTGACAATCTGGACGAGTTCATCTGGTTTTGTATTGATCACATTCGCGAACACAACAAAGAGTGGAACTTTTTTGACGGCCGCGCCACGCTCACGCCGGAACAGGCCGCCGCCGAATCCAATATGTGGGAGCGCCCGACCCAGCCCTTTGGTCAGGCGGTTAATGACCCTGAATCCGCCGCATGGCAGCGTTTTGGTTTTGACGATCCAACCGAGGTTCTCGGGGAAAACGCCACCAAAAACCCCGCCTCCGGCACCGGTAAAACCACCCGCCGCCTGCCTCCGACCGAAACCAAGGCGCTCACGATCCTGGACGCGGGCGATAGCATGACAAAGTCAGAAATTCGAAAAGTTTATAAAGCGCTGGTCAAGGACCTCCACCCTGACCTAAACGGCGGCCGCCGCGATGATGAGGACCGGTTGACCGAGGTGGTTTGGGCCTGGGAGCAGATCAAGATCTCACGGCTATTTAGACCTTAGCACCACCTCCGCGTGCGAAACTTTAAGTTTAACCGAATTCTCGTTTGTGAGACTCAGTAAAATACGCTATCCTACCCCTGTAACTTAACTGGAGGTAAAGTGATGTCCCTAAAGTCAATTTTTCTGTCCGCGTCTGTCCTCGCATTCAGCGCGAGCGCCGCTATGGCGGACTATACGCTGACCGTGCTGCACACAAACGATTTTCATGCGCGCTTTGAGCCTATTAGCAAATATGATAGCGGCTGTTCAGCCGAAGATAATACCGAAGGCAAATGCTTTGGCGGTTCCGCACGGTTGGTAACGGCTGTGGCGGAAGCTCGTGCCCGCTCCAACAATTCGATACTCGTTGACGGTGGTGACCAGTTTCAGGGCACACTGTTCTACACATATTATAAAGGTGCGATGGCTGCCGAATTCATGAACCGGCTCGGATATGATGCCATGACCGTGGGCAACCACGAGTTTGACGATGGCCCCGAGGTGCTGCGCGGCTT
>DFBP01000193.1:3578-6533 GCA_002366685.1 Rhodobacterales bacterium UBA3077
GCTTGAGGAAATGGGCATTAACAAGATCATCGTTCTGTCTCACTCGGGTTACGGTGTTGATCTGGTGGTTGCAGCGGCCAACCCGTCGGTGGATATCATCGTTGGTGGGCACACCAACACATATCTTTCCAATGAAAGCGACCGGGCAGAAGGCCCTTATCCTACCATGGTCGGGACAACCGCGATCGTTTCGGCCTATGCCTATGGTAAATTCCTTGGCGAGCTCAACGTCACGTTTGATGATAGCGGCGTTATCACCGAAGCTACCGGCGAGCCGATCATCATGGATGGTGGCGTAAACGAAGACGAAGCCGCCGTTGCGCGCATCGCCGAGCTGGCTGTGCCGCTGGATGAAATCCGCAATAGCGTTGTAGCGCAAACCACTGAGGCCATTGATGGCGACCGCAGCAATTGCCGCGCCCGTGAATGCCAGATGGGCAACCTTGTCGCTGATGCTATGCTCGACCGCGTTGCCGATCAGGGGGTAACGATAGCGATCCAGAACGGTGGCGGCCTTCGCGCCAGCATCGATGCGGGTCCGGTCACCATGGGGGAAGTCCTGACGGTACTTCCATTCCAGAACACGCTTGCGACCTTCCAGATGACCGGCGCCAACGTGATTGCAACGTTGGAAAACGGCGTGAGTCAGGTCGAAGAAGGCGCTGGCCGCTTCCCGCAGGTTGCGGGTATTCGTTTCGAATGGGATGCAGCAGCCGAGCCGGGCTCGCGCATTGTAGAGGTTACACTGGCAGATGGTTCAGCGATCGACCCTGAAGCGGTTTACGGAGTCGTGACCAACAACTTCATGCGTTCCGGTGGAGATGGTTACAGCGTCATGGAAACCGAGGGAATGAACGCCTATGACTATGGTCCCGGGCTTGAAATCGTTGTGGTAGATTACATGCTGGCACACGGGGACTACACGCCTTATCTAGACGGCCGAATTTCTGAAAAATAAGCCTGTTAGCAGTTTAAACAGATTGGCAGCTGCCGCACCTTGTTGTGCGGCAGCTGTTTTTTGTCACGGCTAAAATGGCAATTGTACCCCGTGCCCCTCTTGAAAGCCCCGCTTGAATGGTTACAACTGTAGCAAACACTTGGCGAACCCGCCTATTTTGACACGGAAAACACCATGACAGCCTTTGAAAACCCGACCGAGACCCTTAGCGTTGAAGACCTGTTTGGCTTCGAAACAGACATGACGATCAAAGGCTTCGAGGGCCGCACCGACCGCGTTCCCGATATTGACACGACCTACAAATTTGACCCCGGAACCACGTTGGCCATTCTGGCTGGCTTCCGCAACAATCGCCGTGTGATGATCCAAGGTTACCACGGCACGGGTAAATCAACCCATATCGAACAGGTTGCAGCGCGGTTGAACTGGCCCATGGTTCGGGTCAACCTCGATAGCCATATCAGCCGGATCGACCTGATCGGGAAAGACGCGATCAAACTGCGGGATGGCCAGCAGGTTACCGAATTTCAAGAAGGTATTCTGCCTTGGGCGCTGCGCAACCCCGCTGCGATTGTGTTTGACGAATACGATGCCGGTCGCCCCGATGTGATGTTTGTGATCCAGCGTATTCTGGAAACCGACGGCAAGTTCACCCTGCTTGACCAGAACGAGATCATCACCCCGCACCCGTCTTTCCGCCTGTTTGCCACGGCCAACACTGTTGGCCTTGGCGATACCACCGGCCTTTACCACGGTGTGCAGCAAATCAACCAAGCCCAGATGGACCGCTGGTCACTGGTGGCCACGCTCAACTACCTGAGCCATGATGCCGAAACCGCCATCGTGCTCGGCAAAGCCCCGCACTACAATTCCGAAGAAGGCCGCAAGACCATCGCCCAGATGGTAACCGTTGCCGACTTGACCCGCACCGCCTTTATGAATGGTGACATCAGCACCGTGATGTCGCCGCGCACCGTGATCAACTGGGCGCAAAACGCCGAAATTTTCAAAGATGTCGGCTTTGCCTTCCGCCTGACTTTCCTTAACAAATGTGACGAGCTGGAACGGCAAACCGTCGCCGAATTCTACCAGCGTTGCTTTGACGAGGAACTGCCGGAGAGCGCTGTGAGTGTGAGCTTGGGGTAGGAGGCCTAAATGCTTAAACTAGTTTGGGACAGTTCAGCATTAGTCAATATCAAGGAACCAAACGCACAAGGTTATTCTCCAGCGCATAGTCTTTGGAAAGACCTTGCAGATGGTTGGATATCAGGACCTTACCAGAACATTATTCCTGCAATCGCTTCATTTGAACTGTCCGCAGCTGTGTCTAGGAAACGCCGCGAAGACGTGAATATGCTATATGAATTTTGGCTAATTGGTGAAAACGAGATCATTTACCCAATAGACTCCAATTTTTTGGAGAAATGTAGTAGTCTGGTTCAGGAGGAGGGTTTCAATACTCTTAGAGGCGCAGATCTCATTTTCGCCTGTATTGCAAAAATAGAAGTTGGCATTTTGGTAACGTTGGATAACCATTTTGACTCGGTTTCAGATCGAATTCAGGTGTTAAATCTGAATGACAGTCGTGAGAATGCTGAATATTCTAGTGATGCACGCTTGATCGGCCAAGGAACACAATAAATGACCAAACCTAGCGACAACCCCGCCGACCCCTTCAAAAAGGCGCTGGCCGAGGCCACCAAAACGCTGGCCAATGAGCCGGAGTTGAATGTGTCCTACACGGTGGACCCGGCTGGCATGTCGGGCGACAATATGCGCTTGCCGCAAGTCACCCGCCGGATGACCACACAGGAAATCCTGATGGCGCGTGGCACAGCCGATGCCATGGCCATGAAGCTGCGTTTTCACAATGACGCGACCCATGGTAAATACGCGCCCCAAGGCGAGATTGCCTCGGCCGTGTTTGAGGCCTTGGAAACGGCCCGTTGTGAAGCCTTAGGAGCCCGCGCGCTCCCCGGAACCGCCAAGAACATCGG
>DFBP01000193.1:6657-7537 GCA_002366685.1 Rhodobacterales bacterium UBA3077
TGCGCCGTGATTTCCTTGAAGGCCAAGCCGGGGAAACCCTGCAAGACGCGCTTGAAAACCTTGATGACCAAGCTGCCTTTGCCCGCCTCGCGCGGCAGGTGATTTCTGACCTCGGCTACGGGGACCAACTCGGAGACGACCCCGACCAAGAGGATGAGGACCAAGAGGACGAAGCCGAAGAAGACGGCGAAAACGAGCAGGACCAAGAGGGCGGCGAGGACGACAGCAGCGACGACCAAGACCAGCAGCCCCCGCAAGAGCAGGAAGATGACGAGCAGCAGATGCAGTCTGAAATTGCGGCGCAAGACGACCCGAACGCCCAAATGGCTGACGAAACAGAAATCGAAGACGGCGACCCGCCCGACGAGCCACCCGCCCCCGCCCCGCACTCGGACGCCGACCCGCTATACCGGACTTTCACAACCGAGTTTGATGAAGAAATCAAAGCCGAGGAACTGGCCGAGCCCGCCGAACTGGAGCGCCTGCGCGCTTACCTTGACCAGCAACTCGCCCCGTTTAAGTCTGCCGTTGGGCGGCTGGCCAACCGGCTTCAGCGCCGCCTTCAGGCCCAGCAAAACCGCTCTTGGCTCTTTGACCTTGAGGAAGGCGTGTTGGATGCAGCCCGCCTCGCCCGCGTGGTCGCTAACCCAACCACTCCGCTGAGCTTTAAACAAGAAACCGACATCGAGTTCAAGGACACGGTGGTGACGCTCCTGATTGACAATTCCGGCTCGATGCGGGGTCGGCCGATCTCGATCGCTGCGATCTGTGCAGATGTTCTGGCCCGCACGCTGGAGCGCTGTCAGGTCAAGGTCGAGATCCTCGGCTTCACTACCCGTGCGTGGAAAGGCGGCCAGAGCCGTGAACAATGGCTGAAAGC
>DFBP01000080.1:0-4253 GCA_002366685.1 Rhodobacterales bacterium UBA3077
CCTCTGGATTTAGCCCTCACGCACCGAGACCTCCCCAGATATACAACTTTTTTGCAGCCATTGTAAATAGTCTCGATATATGGGACTATTATAGTATATCATATTTGAGGACCAAGTAATATTTATGCCAGCCACTGCCCATGTCATGCCCTTCTTTCGCCGCCTGCCGAAATTGCCCAACTGGTCAGCCTTGGTCGGCATACTGCTAATCTGTCTGATAATTTTTCAAGCTATCCAAAGCTGGTGTCGTGTGGAATGGATGCAGTTTCCGAGTCTCATCATCATGGTCGCGATGGTTCCCTATCTTATTCTTCATGGCAGCAAAGTCGGGAAAGTCTTCGTTGTACTGTCAATCATTATCGCTTTGGTTGCTCTGTTCCGGCTTTCCAACGCACCCGAAGTATTGGCAACCGCCCTGTTGCGTGCTGCGTTCTTTCAAGCCTTTCTGACAGCCGTATTCACGCTGCAAGAGGCCGCTAACCGCTCAACCGATATTAATCGCGTTGGTCTCTATCTGATCTCGCAGCCTTTGCGAAAGCAGTCGATATTGACCTTGCTGGGCACCAACCTCATGGCACTCATGATGAACATGGGGTCTCTCGTGATCATCGGAGCGCTGGCCAGAGACAGAATGAAAAACGACGAAACGCGTGGCGCGGGCACGACCGAACGCGGATGGATGACCGCCGTTGCGGCCATACGAGGGTTTTCGCCTTCTGCTACATGGTCGCCCTTGGCTCTACCGCCCGTGTTTCTGTCTTCGCTCTACATAGATCTTTCCCTTGGTCACACGATGCAAGTAGGTTTTGTAATTTCGCTGATCATCCTGACCGTGAGCTGCCTCTTCACGTATCTAGAAGCAAGCCTCATCCTCCGACGTGGCGGCGTGCCCTACGTTGATGCGGTCCCTTTCCCTAGTCATAGCATTCTAAAAATTTTACTGCTGTTAACAGGGATATTTACCTCCATCTACTTCATCGCGCATGGCTTGGATATTTCCACCTCCGCTGCCGCATTCGTCATTATTCCGGTTACATCCTGCCTTTGGATACTGCTCGGTCGGGGATACAACATTAGCGGGTTAATCAATGGCCCCATGAAGAACATGGTATTCCGGCAACTACCAACTCAAGCAGCCGGGACGAGCGTGATCGTTTCTGCAGCGTTTCTCGGCCCGGTGTTGGTGGAGCTACTTCCCATGGATCAGATCGCACAAGCAGTACTTAACATGCACCTGACAGCGTTCACATTAATGGCGCTGGTATTTATTACCATTATGGGGCTCGCAATGATAGGACTTAGCCCGGTATTGACTACGACTCTCGCGATAGCTGTAATCGGTGATCCGACCAACTTTGGCCTATCACCTATAACAATTGTGGCGATCCTTCTGACCGCATGGGCTCTTGCCGCACAATTTTCGCCTTACACTGGCACTGCGACCATTGCCAGCCGGATGTTCGAAGTTTCAGTGGAGCGTCTAGTTCTGGTCCGCAACGGTCCGTTCATGATACTGACCCTGATCCTTGTCCTGTTCGGTATATTCTGTATGACATAAATACGCATTGGTCGAGATTTCTGCACAACACTGTGATTCCCGGGAGTTCTTGATTGGGTCATTTGGCAAGTTTTGCCATCTAGAGCTGGGCGGAGATCTGCTGGATGCCGCTCCTGATGGGCGAGGTAAATAGGATAGGCGCAATCAATGTCTTTCTGATATAAACGCGATCCAGTTCACATTTGGCGCTCAGATATCTTTAATAATCTCGTATATTAGGAATCTTCTTGATTTATCGTGTTAGATGCCTAAAATGGACACGTTCAGATGAAATCGAAAGGGAGGAATTAATCATGAAACAGAACAAAATCGTCACGATGAATACCGTCGCAGCTTTATGTGTCGGAACAATATTGAGCGTGGGCCCAAGTGCGCCTGCGTATGCTGCTGAGGTTGACGGCCCAGAAGTACATTGGAACCTGTCGCTCTGGGGGGCGCGGCGTGGTTTCTCTGAAGGTCTCGAAGGACTGGCGGATTACGTCTCACAAAAGACAGATGGCAATTTTGAAATCACGTTGCACTACGGAGCCGTGCTATCGTCTAATAAAGAAAACCTGGATGGCCTCTACCTTGGAGCGTTTGAAGCCGCTGCATTTTGTCCCGTTTACCACCCCGATAAGACCCCAGCGCTCGGCGCGCTTGATCTGGCGTTTCTGCCAATCGACACACTGGAGAAGCGCCGTGATGTGATCGAGGCCTTCTATGAAAACCCGGTTGTTGTGGAAGAATTCGCGAAGTGGAAGTCGGTTCCTCTCATGGGTGTTATGCTTCCGAACTACGAGGCAATGGGCACTGGCGATGTACCTGATACTTTGAGTACATGGCAGGGTATGCGTATTAGTTCTACGGGTGGAGTTGGGCGCCTAATGGCGGCGCTGGATGCCAGCGTAACGGTTGTCAGCGCACCTGACATGTTCCAGTCCATGGAACGTGGTGTGATCGACGCGGCAACTTTTCCATACACTTATGCCTTCGCAGCATACAGATTGCATGAAATTTCAACTTGGGTAACTGACGGGTGGTCCTTAGGCGCCATTGTTTGTCATGCCGCCGTTACTCAGACGGCTTATGATGCACTGCCGGATCAGTACAAAACCCTTCTGGAAGAAGGCATCACGGCAGGCTACGCCCATCAAATTCAGGAGTATTCTGATGTCGATGTGGTAAACGAAGTACTCTTCGAAGAAGCCGGCCTCATTCGGGTTCCATTGAGCGACGAAATTCAACAGGCAATCCTGGATGCCGCACAGCCCAGCTGGACTGCTTGGGTCGAAGCCGCGACGGAAAATGGGGTTCCCGGACAAGAATTGCTGGATTCAGTCCTCAGTTTGGCCGCTCGGTAAGACATCATTTTGAAGTGGGGTAACCCAAGACTACAAAATTGGTTTACAACTGTGAAGAATGAATAAAAATCGTCGTAGCGCTATTAGTTGGCAGAGTAGTTCAACAATCCTTAGCGCTACGACAAACTTGACGATACTTTAATCAAAACCAAGAGAACACTCGATTGTTATATGGCAAGGCTATCTGACGTCAGCTAGTGAAGGCAAAAAAGACCTTAATGCAGATATTCTTTACGGGCTCGAGTGTGATATTTGGTATTTCAAAATGGACTATTGGCCAAATTTGAAGGCGTTTAATCTGGTGGCGCCTAAAAAGAGGTTTAATTCAGGGCCAAATATTCTCAACACTCAATTTCAAAAAGTGCGGCAGCCCCTTGGCCTCCGCCAATGCACATGCTTACAACCGCATATTTCGCCCCTATCCTACGACCTTCGATCATCACATGTCCTGACATGCGCGCGCCACTCATACCGTAGGGGTGGCCGATGGAGATTGCGCCGCCATTTACATTTAGTTTTTCGCTGGGAATGCCAAGGCGGTCACGGCAGTATAATAGTTGTGAAGCAAAAGCCTCGTTGATCTCCCAGATGCCGATATCATCCACTGAAAGCCCGTGGCGTTCTAGTAGTCGGGGAATGGCAAAGACGGGGCCAATACCCATTTCATCAGGGGCGCACCCGGCTACAGCCATACCGCGATATGTTCCGAGCGGGGTGAGCCCTCGTCTTGTGGCCTCGGCGCGCTCCATGACTATGCATGCAGATGCGCCGTCGGAAAGTTGGCTGGCGTTACCGGCGGTAATGCTTGTGCCTTCACCCAACACCGGTTTTAAGCCCTGCAATCCTTCCAGTGTCGTCTGAGGGCGGTTGCACTGATCGGCGTTAAGGGTAACCGCCATTTCTGACGTTACGCCGCTGGTTTTGTCGGTTACAAGTTGCATTGCGTTTACAGGTACAATTTCAGCATCAAAACAGCCGGCTTGTTGCGCGGCTGCGGTTCGCTGCTGGCTTTGCAGGGCGTATTCATCCTGTGCGTCCCGGCTGATATCGTATCTCTTCGCCACAGTTTCGGCTGTTTCAAGCATCGACATGTAATACGCTTGAGGCACTGCCGGGTCTTTATAACGATAACCGTTCCATTTGTTGTCTTGCACAAGCGAAATTGAATCAAGCCCGCCAGCCAGTGCCACCGACAGCCCCTCATTGACCACTTGGTTGGCCGCAATCGAAATAGCAGACAGACCCGAGGCACATTGTCGGTCTATCGTCGATCCCGCAACGCTATCGGGCAGGCCAGCCGCCTGCGCAGCGTGGCGGGCAACGTTTACACCGGTTGTGCCTTGGGTGAGTGC
>DFBP01000080.1:4284-9988 GCA_002366685.1 Rhodobacterales bacterium UBA3077
CATAGCGTGAGCGGCCAAGCTGGGGCCAGTGAGGTTGTTAAATGCCCCGCGATAGGCTTTTGCAATCGGGGTTCGGGCGGTGGATACGATGACGGCTTCGCGCATGTTTTTTCCTAGTTCTAAAGAGTTTCCAAGCTACACCAATCGGCAATAAACACCGCGGTTGCCTGTGTGATACGGTGGACGGATTCCAGCTCGACCCGTTCGTTAAAGCCATGAATTGCTTCGGCTTTCGGGCCGTACACCAATGCCGGTGTATCCGCATACAGGCCAAAGAAACGCGCGTCAGTTGTTGCGGTAATCGCGATTTTGTTCAGATCTGCGCCGGTCACAGAATGATGCGCATGTTCCAGCGTTGATATGGCTTGCCCTGACATTGCAGTCTTGTGTTCAGCCAGCGCATACCCTTCAGCCTGAAAGCCGTGATAAACAATCTCCGGCTGGTTATTGCGCAAAAAGTCATTTGCCCGCGCCGCCTCGATCAACACCGCCTCGATTCCACGCTTGGCTTCTTCGATATCCTGCCCGGGGAACAGGCCCATTCGCACATCGAACACGCACCATGCGGGCACGGAACTGGTCCAGTCGCCACCTTCGATCTTGCCAATATTAAGGTTCAACGGGTGATGCACATGACCATATTCGCCATGGCGATTTTCAGGAGCGTTCCAGCGTTCCTCCATTTCGTGCAAGGCCGCTATCAGGGGGATTGAGGCCTCAATTGCATTGGCGCCACTCCCTGCAAAGGCAACATGCACAGGAATGCCTTTTAAATGCACTTGAAACCACAATACCCCAAGCTGGGCTGTCACCAGATCTTCGGCAAAAGGTTCCGGTATCAATGCCGCATCCGCTGTGTATCCACGTTGCAGGCAGGCAAGGGCTCCGTTGCCCGTGCATTCTTCCTCAACAACAGACTGGTAATGCACATCGGCGGCTGGCGCAAAACCTAGCGCTCGCAAGGCATCAAGTGCAAACAAGTTAGAGGCAAGCCCTGCTTTCATGTCACCGGCCCCGCGGCCATACATCCAGCCACTGTCAACACGGGGTTCAAATGGCGGGCTGTCCCACATATCGAGCGGACCAACCGGCACGACATCCACGTGCCCGTTTAGAATTAGCGACCGGCCTGACTTTTTGCGACTGTGGTGAGAACCGACTACGTTGATTGCATCGTTATAGTTTCCAATCACCGGAGAAAATCCGGGAAGGTGAGAGATATCCGCAACATCAACATTCCAACGATCAACGCTAAGCCCGCGTGACGCCAACTCACCCGCAACGAAGTCCTGCGCGGATTGTTCATTTCCGCGCGTCGATGGATGGCGGGTGAGCTCCGACAGAAACTCGATCTCGGCGTCAAACAGCGCATCAACGGATTTCAGGATGTCTGTTTTGAGGGTTTCTTCCATAGTGTTTCAGCTCAGAATACGGGAATTTCGCCAACAGGCAGGTTCAAGTCAGCATCTGTTGCTTTCACGATATCTTCGACCGTTACACCTTCCGCGATTTCGATAAGTTGCAGCCCTTCTTTTGTGACATCAATTACCGCCAAGTCGGTAAATATACGGCTAACACACCGTTTTGCAGTCAGTGGCAGCGAGCATTCCTGAACAATTTTCGGGCGTCCTTTTTTGTCGGTATGGGTGGTGATCACCGCCACCTCGTGCGCTTTTTGCGCCAATTCAATCGCACCGCCGGCTCCGGGTGTAAAAAAGCCCGGGATCATCCAATTGGCTAGATCGCCCACCGCCGAAACCTGAAACGCGCCAAGCATTGTCAGATCCAACCGTCCGCTACGAACTATGGCAAATGACACCGCGCTATCGAAATAGGATGTGCCATTGACGGGGGTTACATAGGCGCCACCTGCATCGATAAGATTACGATCCTCGGCGCCATCTTCGGCTACCGGACCAATCCCTGCAATTCCGTTTTCGGAGTGTAAACAAACCGGAAAATCCTTAGGCAAGAAGTTGGCAACCCGCGTTGGCAACCCGATCCCGAGATTAACAATCATTCCCGGCGCAATTTCTTTGGCCGCACGATGCAACATGCGATTTTTAGCGTTTAACGACACCGTAGACCTCCGGCAAGCTGGACATAACAACCACTTGATCGACAAATGGCGCAGGTGTGTGAACTTCATCGGGCAATATTTCACCCGCTGGCAACAGGGTTTCTGTTTCGGCGATGGTGAAGTCGGCAGCCATGGCGATCAGTGGGTTAAAATTGCGCGCGGTTGCAGAAAACACCAAGTTCCCGAAAGTGTCGGATTTCGAGGCGTGAACCAAGGCGAAGTCAGCCCGCAATGCGGGTTCAAGTAAACCTACATTTCCATCAACAGAAACTTCGACCTTCCCTTTGGCCATATCCGTGCCGATTCCGATATCGGTAACAAATCCCATAACTCCGGCACCCGCGACACGTATGCGTTCGGCGAGGATGCCTTGCGGGGCAAATTCAACCTCGATCTCACCCGCGTTCATCATTTTGACGGCCCGCGGATTCAAACCGATATGGCTGGTAACAAGTTTGCTGACCTGACCGGATTCCAGCAACCAATCAACACCCATACCCGTTTCATTGGCGTCGTTCTTTATGATTGTCAGCCCCTTTTGCCCTTGCCGCACCAATTCCTCAATCAGGCAAAAGGGTGTGCCCGGCACGCCAAACCCCCCCAGCATGACACTGGCCCCGTCAGGAATGCGGGCTATGGCATCGCGCATCGCGGTGGTTTTATCTATCATCGCCATCAGAGGTTAACCGGCAGGTTCATTTCGGCGGCCATAGCGTCAAGACTTTCAATCAAAGCCCCCATGAGTTCGCCGATCTGGGCTCTGGTGATGATCAATGGCGGGCAGACTAGGAAATGGTCACCCTCATAGCCTCCGCGTGTGCGGCGGGAATAAATGATCAAACCACGATCATGCGCAAGATCGACCAGCCTGTTGAAAGCGTTGAGTTCTTTGGGAAGCGGTGCCATTGTCTGACGATCAGAGACCAACTCAAATGCCAGCAACAAACCTTTGCCGCGCACATCTCCGATAAACGGGTAGCGATCTATCAATGATGTGAGTTCTGCCTTGAGAACATCTCCCATCTGCGTGGCGTTTTCTATCAGATTGTCTTTCTGCAAGACTTCCAGAACCGCCGCTCCAGCGGAAGCTGCCAACGGATTTCCGGCATAGGTGAACCCGTGCAAGAAACCGCCAGCACCAAGGACTGCGTCAACAATTTCAGTTTTGGCAACCATGGCCCCGAGCGGCGCGTATCCAGCTGCAAATCCTTTCGATAGCGCAACGATGTCCGGTGTAATGCCCCAATGCTCCGACGCAACAAAAGCACCGGTCCGCCCTGCGCCGGTCATGACTTCGTCATAGATCAGCAACATATCGAACTCGTCACAAATCTCGCGGATGCGGGTGTAATAACTATCCGGAGCCACGAGCGCCCCTGTCGAGGCACCGCCGACAGGCTCCATTATGAAGCCAAGAACGGTGTCCGGCCCTTGGGCAATGATCTCGTCCCGCAGCATGTTGGCATATCTTAACCCTCGCGCTTCGTCGTCCAGATTGTCTTGATCAAGGTAGCAAGTCGGGGCCGGTATTTTGGGCATGTCCCGCATCATCGGCAAAAACGGTTTGGCCAGCGGATCATACCCCGTAAGCGCTAGGGCACCCAAGGAGCAGCCATGATATGAAGGAAAGCGAGAGATGACTTTCCAACGGTCATTGCGCCCTTGGGTGATCGCATATTGGCGAGCAAGCTTTATGGCGCTTTCAACCGCTTCGGAGCCACCGGATACAAAAAACACACGGTCCAACCCGGCAGGCATCATGTGTGCGGTCATGGTTGCCAGCCGCTCGGCCGGTTCGTTTTGAAAATGTAGACGATACCCAAACGTGGCTTTGTCCATCTGACGCTTCATCGCGTCCAGAACATAGGGGTTTGAATGGCCGATATTCGACACCATAGCGCCACTGCTACCATCCAGATAACGCTTTCCGTTTACGTCATAAAGGTAAACGCCCTCGGCCCGGTCCAGCATTGGTCTGCCGGAATGGGATTGATAAAAAAGGTTGGAAGAGGACAGGCCGTTCATTTTATTCACTCGAGTTATCCATTCAGATGTTTACGCAAGAAATTCTGTGTGCGCTCGTTTACGGGGTTTTTGAAAATGACTTCGGGCGGGCCTTCTTCCACCACGACACCTTCGTCCATGAATAATACGCGGTCACAAACGCTTTCGGCAAAAGCCATTTCGTGGGTGACGATGATCATCGTCATGTGTTCTTCAGCTAGCCGTTTCATAACGAGGTTTACCTCCTCAACCAACTCTGGATCGAGCGCCGAGGTTGCTTCGTCAAACAGCATAACCTTCGGTTTCATCGCCAAAGCGCGTGCGATGGCCACGCGCTGTTTTTGACCGCCCGAAAGCTGTGACGGGTAATAATCTATCCGCTCAGACAGCCCGACATGGGCGAGCTGCTCTTCGGCGAGCTTGTCAGCCTCTCCCTTGGACATCCCTTTGAGCATGGTTGGCCCAAGCGTGATATTATGGCGCACCGTCAGATGCGGAAACAGATTAAAGTGCTGAAACACCATTCCGATGTCCTGCCGCACTTTGTTGATATGTTTCTCGTACTGGCGCGGCGGCAGTTTTTTATTGATCTGCATATCTTCCAGCCAGATTTCACCGCCACTTAACGGATCAAGCTCGTTGATCGCTCGCAGCAATGTACTTTTGCCCGAGCCGCTTGGCCCGATGATGGCGACAATCTGACCTTTGTGCACTTGAAGGTTAATATCTTTAAGCACTTCCAGCGCGCCAAAACTTTTTGCAGCATGCCGGACATCAATAAAGGGTTTTTCGGAACTCATTTTATTCTCCTTTTCCGCTGCACTAGCGGGAAATCTGGATGCGACGCTCGATCAAATGCAGGCTATATTCGAGGCACAGGTTGATGATGTAATAGCAAACGGCGACCGCGACATAGAACTCGAACGCACGGTAAGTCTGGCTGATGGCAAGCTGTGCCGAAAGTGTCAGCTCGGTCACGCCGATGACCGACACGAGCGCGGAGTCTTTAAGCAGGGCAATCATGTTGTTGCCAATCGGCGGCACCACATTGCGCACAGCCTGCGGGACAATGATTTTTCGCAAGGTTTGCCCTTTGCTCAAACCAATGGTCCGCGCGCCTTCGTGCTGACCCTTATCAACCGCCAGTATTCCGGCTTTAATAATATCCGAATTATAGACCGCGAAGTGCAATCCGAGCCCGATGATCCCTGCAACAAATGCGGGAAGGTCGATGCCGATCTGAATTAGTCCAAAGTAGATCAGGAAGAGCTGTAGCAGCAATGGTGTGCCCATAAACAAAAACGCAAAAGCACGGAACGGCAGCCGGATGACCCAATGGCCGTATAACGAAATTACCGCGAAGAAAATACCGCCGAAAAAACTGATGGCAGCAGAGGACAGCGTTATGGCGATTGTCCACAATGCGCCTATCAGGATGCTGTCAAGGAATCCGGGGACAACGGAAAAATCAAGACCCATGGGAATCTCCCGTGTAAATGAAGAAATAGATCATTTGATAACCGCCCTTCGATCAAGCCAGTTGATGCCCAAGCCGGTCATGTAAATCATCACCATGTAGATCACTCCGGCGAGGAAGAACATTTCGAAAGGTTTGTACGT
>DFBP01000167.1 GCA_002366685.1 Rhodobacterales bacterium UBA3077
ATCATTCAGACCCAAATTTAGAACGGTATCCATCATGCCGGGCATGGAAACGCGCGCGCCCGAACGGACCGACACCAGCAAGGGATCGGACGCATCGCCAAACCCCTTGCCAACGGTCGCCTCAATATGCGCCAGCGCTTTGCCAACAGCTGCATTCAGCCCGTCGGTAAAATCGCCGCCTTCTTGCAAGAAACGGACGCATTCTTCGGTTGTAATTGTGAAACCGGGAGGGACCGGCAGGCCGATGCTGGCCATCTCTGCCAGATTGGCGCCTTTGCCGCCGGTAACGGTCTTGTCTTTTTGCCGAGGATCACTGTGCGGGGCATTTCCGCCGAAGGTGTAGACCGTTTGCTGAGACATTTAACTTCCTACTTTACTTGCCAGGTCTGGGCTTGACACT
The DNA here is from genome assembly GCA_002366685.1 of Rhodobacterales bacterium UBA3077. Taxonomy (GTDB): domain Bacteria; phylum Pseudomonadota; class Alphaproteobacteria; order Rhodobacterales; family Rhodobacteraceae; genus UBA3077. The sequence goes on from DFBP01000167.1 coordinate 401, forward strand.
TTTTGCAGAGCGTCACCTGCGTTTTGGGCCAAAAAGCCCGGTTTCTGCGGGTTTCAGGGCAAATTTCAATTTTGACACTTTTGACAGGGTGTCAACGGCGTTATTGGCACAAGATCCCAGCATTTCTGCGGGTTTCATGCCGATTTTCAATTTTGACACTTTTCCAACTCGGATCACCCTTCGATACGGCTGAAATCCGCCACGCGGTGAACCGCATCACGGAAGCGCGTGAGCAGCGCCAAACGTGCAGCGCGCTTATCAGCACTGGAATCATTCACAGTAACCTCTTCAAAAAAGGCGTCTATCGGTTCGCGCAATGTGGCCAAGGCCGCCATTGCACCTTCAAAATCCTCTGCGTCTATGGCCGCACCAGCCTTGGGTTCAGCCACATCCAACGCCGCAATCAGCGCCTCTTCGGCATTTTCACGAGTGTAGGACAGAGAGTTTTTCTGCTCGCCCGACCAGTCTTCCTTTTTCAGGATATTGGCCGCGCGCTTATATCCGGCCAGAAGATTGGTGCCATTGTCGGTTTCAACGAAGGCTTGCAGAGCGTGAACTCGGGCGAGCAGGCGAACGAGGTCATCCTCGCCACCAAGAACAAACACTGCATCTATAATGTCGTGACGGACGCCAGCTTCACGTTGTTGAACTTTGAGACGATCTGCGAAGAAATCGAGGAGCTCCGAAGGATCGTTCTCGAAATTTACAGCTAAATCTTGCCTATCGGCGACCTCAAAGATGTAGTCTGAGGCTACTACTGAATAAATTGGTTCGCCCACGCCCCATGAACCCGCAAACTTTCTTATCTTGCCAGCGGAACGGTCCAAACCGATAGACCCAGGGCCAAATATTATATGCACCGGATTCTCATCCTCGATGAGCTCCTGTAATTCTGTCGTATATTGGTGGAATGCCCAAATTTTATAGTTTCCAGTAACCTCCGCCAACGCCCGGTCAATTGCAAAGCGCAGGTCGTTTCTGACCAATAGTAGGATAACTGATATGGCGGCGCGCCTAAGAGCAAAAGGATCCTTCGACCCCGTAGGCGGAGCGCCAATTGCAAAGAAGCTTACGATTGTATCCAGCTTATCCGCCAGACTGACCGCAACAGTAACCGGCGCAGTGGGCACATCATCGCCCTGCCCCACTGGTTTGTAATGATCGCGGATGGCTTGTGAAACTTGCGGGTCTAGGCCTTCTTTCGCGGCGTAATATCCGCCCATCAGGCCTTGCAGTTCAGGAAATTCGCCGACCATTTCAGTGACAAGATCGGCCTTGCACAGACGCGCGGCTTGCTCGGCAAGATCGGGATCGCCTTTGACGATGCCTTCTTCGCACAACCAGCGCGCCAGCTTGGCCACGCGCTCCACCTTATCGGCCACTGTGCCCAGTTTTTCATGGAAGGTAATCCGCTCCAGACCCTTGGCGTGTTCGGCGAGCGTCTTCTTCTGGTCCAATTCCCAGAAGAAGCGCGCATCAGACAGGCGCGCGGCCAAAACCTTGCGATTGCCATCCACCACCAATGCCGGATCAGCGGCCGCAATATTGGCGGTGCAGATGAATGCGTTGGCCAATTTGCCCGCACTGTCCTCGCACACAAAATACTTCTGGTTAACCCGCGCCGTCAGCTGGATTGTCTCTGGCGGCACATCCAGGAAATCATCCTCAAACCGGCCAAGCAGGGGCACTGGCCATTCGGTCAGCCCCGCGTTCTCAACCACCAGACCTTCGTCTTCCACCAGAACCAGTCCGGCTTCCTCAGCCGCAGCCTTGGCCCCTGCCCGCACCGCATCCTGACGCTCGGTATGATCGACAATCACATGGGCAGCGCGCAGCTTGTCTGCATAATCATCGGCGCTGGTTATGCTGATGGCACCATCAGAGTGAAAACGATGGCCTTTGGTCGTGTTACCGCTGGCAATTCCGTCAATTTCGCACGGCACCACATCACTATCCAGCAGCGCCACAATACCAGACAGCGGGCGCACCCAACGCTGGCTTTCAGTGCTGATGGAGGCATCACCCCAGCGCATGGATTTGGGCCAAGCAAAGTCCCGAATGATCGCAGGGATCGCCTCGGCCAGCAGGTCTTTCACAGCCCTGCCCGGCTTTTCGATCACCGCGAAATAGGTCTTGCGACCCTTTACTTCGCGCACTTCCAATTGATCGCGCCTAACCCCATTTTTGCGGCAGAACCCGTCAATCGCTTGATCGGGCGCACTCTCGGGCGGGCCCTTGGCCTCTTCGCGCACAGCTTCGGTTGCGGTCGGCAGATCGCGTGCAATCAAGGCCAATCGGCGCGGTGTGGACCAGATGGTCAGATCATTCAGCGCAACATCAGCTGCACCCATTTCGCGCCGGAACAGCTTTTCAAGTTCTGCCCGTGCGCCTTTTTGCATACGGGCGGGAATTTCTTCGCTGCGCAGTTCAAGCAGAAAATCGCTCATGCGCTCCACTCCGGATATTTCTGCGCCCAAGCGGGCGCCTCTTTCTCCATGTGTTTTTCACACGATCCCCGCGCCAAATCGCGCACCCGGCCCATATAGCTGGCCCGTTCCTGTACGCTGATCACGCCGCGCGCTTGCAACAGATTGAAAATGTGGCTGGCCTCAACGGCTTGCTCGTAGGCGGCTATCGGAACATTATTGGCCAGTGCGTTCTGGCACTCGGCCTCTGCCTTATTGAACAGGTCAAACAGCGCATCAGTGTCAGCGACTTCAAAATTCCACTTGGACATCTGCTTCTCGTTCTCGAGAAATACGTCGCCATATGAGGTGCCGCGACCATTAAAGCTCAGGTCATAAACGCTGTCCACGCCCTGAATATACATGGCGAGGCGTTCTAATCCGTAAGTCAGTTCGCCCGCGACAGGTTTGCAGTCAAACCCGCCCATTTGCTGGAAATAGGTAAACTGGGTGACTTCCATCCCGTCGCACCAGACTTCCCAGCCAAGGCCCCAAGCGCCCAGCGTGGGACTTTCCCAATCATCTTCCACAAAGCGGATATCATGCTTGAGCGGATCGATCCCGATCACTTCCAAACTTTTGAGATACAGCTCTTGAATGTCAGACGGGCTTGGCTTCAATATCACCTGATATTGGTAATAATGCTGAAGCCGGTTCGGGTTTTCGCCATAGCGACCATCGGTCGGGCGGCGGCATGGC
>DFBP01000260.1:0-1529 GCA_002366685.1 Rhodobacterales bacterium UBA3077
CGGTCTTTGGGTTTCAAAAACCAGCAATCATGGATATGCCAGGCATAGCCTGTTTCCGGCAGCATGATCCCCGAACATCGCCCGAGGCAGGCAAATTCTATATTGGTGATTTGAAAGCGGGAGATACCGGCAAACCCTGAAAAGTCGAGCAGGTATTTGAAACGTTCAAATGTGTAGCTCTGGTTTGAGGCCGGGTTGATCAGCTTTTGTGAAAGCGTAATGGTGCCCGCACCCTCGTCTTTGCTGGCTACATAAACCTCGCGCCCGACACCGTTGCCAGTTACCAGCGAACCTACGTCAATATTGGCAATGTTCGCCACGCCGGATAGTGTCGTCGGCGTTCCGGTTGAATATGATGCGTTTGAAATCACTGTCGTGGTGTCCCAATTTGCCGAGTCGGTTGCCTCCAACTGGCCATTTCGGATCACGCGGCGGTTGCCAAAATTGTTCTTGTTTCCAACAGCGGCATGCACGTCAACAGGTGCATCCAGCTGGATACGCCGCCCCCCCAAATCAAGCGATTCATGGTCCGTAAAATTGAACAACGCCGCAAGCGCACGGGTCAGAGCTTCCCGCTCGGAGCCAAAAGCGGCTTCGTAGGTTTTATAGTCAAAATTCGACGTAATATGGAGCCGTTCCGTTTCCGGCATGAGCAATTTGCCCTCAAACCGGATCGGAGATCTGATCGTGGTCGAAGAGCCAATGTAATATGTACCTTCAGAAACCACAATCTCGCGGCCTTGGGCATCGGCATCGGCGGCCAGAAAGGCCAGCCTGTCATCTGTAATCCCGTCACCGATCGCGCCGTAATCGCGGGCGTCAACCCAACCCATAAGCTTGCGGTGAAAAATCGAGGTTTTGTCGTCGATCTCAACCGACTCAATGCGCACAACGGCCCCGTTGTCGCCGGTCATGTCCAAGCCAAAATGCCCGTAAACCGGTTCGGTTCCCCAAACCATATCCACGCCCGTTCGCTCGCCGGTGCCAATAATCGCGGAGACAGTATAGATCCGGCCATATGTATCCGGTAGCAGTTCCGGTCCGGTTTCATCCAGCCCGGTCACATGCGCCCCGCCAGCACCACCGGCCCAACCTGCCACGCGGACCGAAGGGAAAAGCCCACTCAATACCTTGAATCGGATTGAGACCTTAATGTAACAGCCCGGTAACATTGGCGTGTCACCCATGTAACGCAGTGTTTGCAAAGTCTCGGTTTTTTGCAACTCAAGGCACGGCCCGAAATCCGGATCACTGGCCACAAGCGCGGCATTTGCCGCCCCGTCATAGGTTGCCGAGCCCGGCGTTCCGTCTTCACTTGACCAGTCGGCCAGACCATCAATAAACGCAGGTGGCATAAAATCCAGACCATCGGTAATTGCCTTATTCATCCATAAACCCTTTCCGGTTTCCAAAGGCCCGTACTGCGCTAGTAAGCGCATTTTTTGGCCAGCAAAAAAAGATCGCGCAATGCGGCGACTGCCCAGAAAATTATCCGAAAATTGTATGAAAACCGTAAACGATGCGTGCGC
>DFBP01000260.1:1641-5131 GCA_002366685.1 Rhodobacterales bacterium UBA3077
AGCGCAATAAATCCACCAAAGCGCGGCCCTTGTGATGCCCCCAAAAGAACTTCGTAAATAGCTTTGAACCAGTCGCGCATCGGTTCAAATTCATGCTCTCTCCCAACGGCAAACACAAGGCTCTGGAGCGCGTCCCCATCGGTTTCGCCATCCCATGCTTTCAGCCTCGAAGACAGGTCTTCCAAGGCGGCCCGCTCAAGGTCAGTCGCGGCGCGATACACTTTAGAGGGTTTCACAAAATCATGGAAATAGCGAACCGCCTGTTCAGCGGCCGTATCCAGCCCGGGGTGTGTTTCCGGTGAGGCATCAGGTGCATATTTGTTAATGAAACCCCACATTTGCTCCTTGGTCGAAGCACTGCTCGCCGAAGCCAGATTAAGCAACATTGAAAACGGAACAACCATATCGCTCACGGGTGGCTGCCCACGATGGATATGCCATACGGGGTTATTCAGCTGTGCTTTCAGGTCTTGCGCCGGGAAGGCCCGGAGCTGTTGGTGATATTCATCCACCGCTTTTGGAATAACATCAAAATGCAACCGTTTGGCCGTGCGCGGCTTTTGATACATGAAATAGCTCAGGCTTTCAGCACTGGCATAGGTCATCCACTCGTCAATCGATATCCCGTTACCAGAAGATTTTGAAATCTTCTGCCCGTTTTCGTCAAGAAACATCTCGTAAACATAGTGCGCCGGGGCTGGCACGCCGAGAATCCGGCAGATTTTGTCATATATATGGGTGTTGGTTGAATGGTCTTTGCCATACATCTCAAAATCCACATTCAGTGCGGCCCAGCGTGCGCCAAAGTCCGGTTTCCATTGCAGCTTCACCTGCCCGCCGGTCACCCGCATTGTAACCTCTTCGCCATCCTCGTCGTCAAACGTAATGGTGCCAGCTTCGGCATCGACCGACTTCATCGGCACATAGAGTACGCGCCCTGTTTTTTGCGAGATCGGCAAGAAAATGGAATAGGTCGCGCGACGCTCTTCCCGCAAGCTTGCCAGCATAACATCCATGATTTCGTCGTATTTCTCAACGCAGCGTAGCAATACCTCGTCAAATGCGCCCGAGCGGTAAAACTCTGTCGAGGATATGAAGTCATATTCAAAACCAAAAGTATCCAGAAACCGCCGCAACATAGCGTTGTTATGCCCTGCAAAACTGTCATATTCGCCAAAAGGGTCGGGTACGTCCGAAAGTGGCCTCTGGAGGTGAGCCTCCAGCGCCTCGGGGTTCGGCACATTTCCGGGCACTTTGCGCATACCGTCCAGATCATCCGAAAAGCAAATCAGCTTGGTCGGGATGTCCGAAATCGCTTCAAATGCGCGGCGGATCATCGTGGTCCGCGCCACTTCGCCAAAGGTTCCGATATGCGGTAAACCCGAGGGACCATATCCGGTTTCAAACAGCACTGCGCCACTCGTGGGTGGCTTCTTCGCAAACCGTTTCACCAGCTTTTTGGCTTCTTCAAAAGGCCAGGCTTTGGAGGTCATTGCAAGTTCACGAAGTTCAGACATAATCGTCCCCTAAATAGCCCGCCGCCTATCGGCGAGGCAAAATAATCTCCGCTTCCTATTGTGCAGCGGCGAGATGGTCAATATTCTATGCGCTTACACTGCCCATATAAAGGTAATACCGATGTCCGAAAGTCTCCTAGCTTCGTTTTCTCCGCAAGATGCCCTCATTGCGGTAATGATCGCCGAATCCGCGTCGGACGAAAACATCACGAATTCCGAATTGCTCAGCATTACCCGCATCGTTGATCATATGCCAATTTTTGCTGATTATGACGGGTCCCGTATCAAGCAAGTCGCTCAAGTGGTTTTTGATTTGTTTGAAGAAGAAGACGGGCTGGATGCCCTGTTTGGCATTGTACGGGATGCATTACCCGAAGCGCTATATGAAACCGCTTATGCGATGGCCTGCGATGTTGCGGCTGCCGATGGTCGTTTGCGCCAGAGTGAGCTCGAGTTTATGGCTGAAATTCGCTACGAACTAAATATTGACCGTCTCCACGGTGCGGCTATCGAACGGGGGGCCCGTGCCCGCCACATGCAACTATCCGATACCGAGTAGAGCGGGGAGCTCAGCCATCCGCGCAAAAGGAACCGCGCCTTCGTCCTTTAATCCGTGGTCTCCTTCGGGGGCATAGGCAAAGCAACGAATTCCAGCAGCCTTGGCCCCGCGCACTCCGTTAGCGCTATCCTCGACGACGACGCAATTTTCCAGCGGGACACCTTTGGCCGCGTGCCAAAAAAGGTCTGGTGCAGGCTTAGCTGTGGCAAGTTCCTGCGCTGAATAGATTCGCCCGCCAAAACGCTCCAATAGCCCGTGTTGACCAAGCGTTATTTCCATCTTGTCGTGTCGACCATTCGAGGCCACGCAATAAGGAATACTAGCGGTATCGAGCGCATTCAAAACATCGATCACCCCTTCAATAAGCGGGCAATCGTTGCGCAATGCGGCGTAGACCTCCTGATACACAACCTCAACCCAATCATCTGGTAATTTGGCACCGAGCTGCTCGGCTTTTACCTTTGTGCCAGGTAGTGTGCCGCCAACAAAAAGCCCCATACATTCGTTGGTTGTCACGGCAAACCCGTGCGCACTTAGGCTCTTAGCCATAATTGTGTTGGCCGTAACTTCGCTGTCTACCAACACCCCATCACAATCAAAGATAACCAGTTCCGGTTTGTCCATTTTTCCACACATCCTCGTCGACTTTTCTCTACAATAGGCTTCGACCCATAAATTGCGAGGTTCAAATGGTAAAATCTGTTCTAGTGCTCGCACTGTAGTTTGCCACCGCTACCCTGAAGAGCCCCTAGATCTGTAAACACTTTGATTGGTGATTTTGGAAGCAGGGAGGGCGAGATCTCCAGAAACAGATTCACAGAAGAGTTTAAGCGCGATGCTGTCGCACAAGTTGTTGATCGGGGATACGCGCCAGACCAAATTGATCAAAAAAGCATGGAAGGACAGCGGAAAGGTTTATGGCTTCCGCAAACTGCTGGATGATCTGCTCATCGGCAGCACCGAAGTTACGGATTTCAGCCATGCTGGAATGCCATGTCATATTCCCAGCCACTGCTTCTGATCGGCTCTGTTCGCTCAAATCATAGACGTAAACCCTCGTTGTCCCTGCAAGTGTTACTGGGTCGGGCGGTTGTTAAAATCACAACTGATGATCTTGTTGCCCAGCCCGTGGGTCATGTTGCCTATCGAAGGGCGTATAGTACAATTGGTCGAAGGACTTTAGGGAAGCCGGCAAGAATAGGTTGGTGGGCGATACGGCACGTTCTGCGACCACTGGGAATCGCAATTTTCCCTATCAACGATAAGTTCTGGAATCCTTTGGTGTTTGGTCAATAAAATTGTTCAACATGGATACGAACGTCTGCTCGGCGAGGTTTTGGCTCCTCGACGGATTTGTCACCAGACAAATATCTATTGAGGGCAGGCTCTTATATGGCGGAAGTTGCCATAGGTT